>NZ_JBWKZJ010000034.1:0-31968 GCF_059424365.1 Brevundimonas sp. GW456-12-10-14-LB3 | reverse complement strand
GGGCGGGGGTGGGGGCCGGCTGCTGCGCCGGCGCCGCCGACGGCAGGCTGGCTTCCAGATCGTCCAGCGACGGGGCCGACGGTTGGGCGGGAGCGGCCGGCTGGGCTTGGGCGGGCTGTTGTTGCTGGGGCCGGGGCGTGGTGGCCAGGGAACCCACGGCGTCGGCGTCGATCACCGAGGTGGAGGCGCGGTCCATATTGCCGACCACGGTCAGGATGATGGTCAGGCCGAACAGCAGGGCGGCCAGAACCCAGGTCACCTTGGTCAGCAGATTGCCCGCGCCGCGCGCGGTCATGAAGCCCGAAGGTCCGCCGCCCATGCCCAGGGCGCCGCCTTCCGAGCGTTGCAGCAGAACGACGCCCGTCAAGGAGACGGCGACCAGGATGATGGCGACGAGCAGGATGGTCTGGAGCATGGCGTCATTCATGTGGGCGCGCAGCTGCGCCGATCAAGCGGCGGCCTCTATCACCGATGCCGCCCAGGGGCAAACCTATAGCCGCGCCCGACCGCGCGGCCTTGTCGTTCAGGCCGCGCGGATGATCGGAAGAAAGTCTTCGGCCTTCAGCGAGGCGCCCCCGACCAGGGCCCCGCCGACCTCCGCCGTCGCCAGAATATCGGCCGCATTGTCCGGCTTGACCGAACCGCCGTACAGGATCGGGACCCGGCGCGCCGCCTCGCCCAGCCGGTCGATCAGGGCGCTGCGGATCGCCGCATGGACCTCGGCGATCTGTTCGAGGCTCGGGGTCAGGCCGCTGCCGATCGCCCAGACCGGCTCATACGCCACCGCAAACGTCCGCTCCGCCAGTCCGTGGGGCAGAGAGCCCGCCACCTGGGCGCTGACGACCGCGACGGCCTGGCCGGCCTGTCTCTGTTCCAGCGTTTCGCCGACGCAGACGATCGGCTCCAGTCCCGCCGCAACGGCGGCCTGAACCTTGTCCGCCACCTGGGCGTCGGTCTCTCCAAAGGCGGCCCGGCGTTCGGAATGGCCCAGGATCACCAGCCCGGCCCCCGCATCCGCCAGCATTTCCGCCGAGATCGAGCCGGTGAAGGCGCCCGACGGCTTGTCATGACAGTCCTGCCCGCCGGTCTCGATCGCGCTTCCGCTCAGAACCGCGCTCATCTGATGAACCAGGGTGGCGGGGGGGCACAGGGCCACGCGGGCCTCGGTCGGCGTGGCGGACAGGGCGGTCTTCAGCGCCTCGGCTTCGGACAGGGCGGCCGTCAGGCCGTGCATCTTCCAATTGCCGACGATCAACTTCACGGATTGTTTCATCGCCCCTGTCTAGGGGGCGAAAACCGCCGCGCCAAGAGGGGCGCCCCAATCTGGACATCAAGCCGTTCTTGCGGCGGCCCGCCCGGGCCGACTATACGCCGAAGCGAAGCCATCGTCGGCAAGTCTCCGGGTCCACGAATGATCACCGCCTTCCGCGCCTTCTCGCGCTCCAAATGGGCCGCCGCCCTGCTCGTCCTGATCGCGATCAGCTTCGTGATCGTGGGGGCGCGCATGGACGTCTTCGCCAACCTGGGACCGAAACACGTCATCGACGCCGGCGACCGTTCGATGAACGAGGCCGAGTTCTCGGCCGCCTTCGGACGGGTGCGCGAGAACATTCAGCAGCAGGCCGGTCGTCCGGTGACGAACGAGGACCTGATCGCCGAAAACATCCATGTCCGCTTTCTGGAAAGCCAGACCGAACAGCTGGGCTTCCTCAACTGGGCGTGGAAGGCGGGCATCCGCCCCGGCAAGGAGTTGATCGTCAAACAGATCCGCCAGATCCCGGCCTTCTTCAACTCGGTCACGGGCCAGTTCGACCAGAAGGCCTATGAGAGCGCCCTGGCCCAGCAGAACCTGACTCCCGCCATGCTGGAACAGGACCTGCGCGACCAATATGCGACCGAACATTTCAACGCCGCCGTCTTCGCCGGCGCCCGTGCGCCCCGGATCTACGGCGCCCTCCTGGCCGGCGCCGCCTTCGAGAGCCGCGACGGCCGCTGGTTCGAAATCACCCCCGCGATGGCCGGCGACATCCCCGCCCCGACCGACGCCCAGTTGAACGCCTTCATCCAGGAGAACGCCGCCCGGCTGCGCGCGCCGGAGTTCCGCATGGCCTCCGTCGTCCTGTTCTCGCCGGAGCCCGGCGCCGCCCCGGCCGTGTCGGAAGAGCGGATCCGCGAGCGGTTCGAATTCAAGAAGGACAGCCTAGGCAAACCCGAGACCCGCACCTTCGTCACCCTGACGGCGCCCAGCCGCGACGCGGCCCAGAAGATCGCCGCCGCCCTGCGCGCCGGTCAGTCGCCCGCAGACGTCGGCCGCGCCAACAGCATCCAGCCGGCCCAGTTCGACGCCACGCCGCGCTCCGCCATCGGCGACGCCGCCACGGCCGCAGCCGTGTTCGGCCTTCAGCCCGGCCAGGTGTCGGACCCGGTCCAGGCGGGCGTGGGCTTCGCCGTCGCCAAGCTGACGGCGGTCCAGCCCGGTCAGCCCGCCAGCCTGGAGGGTTCGCGCGAGCAGATCATTCAGGAACTGCGCGCCGAGGACATCAAGGGCCAGACCTACGCCAAGGTCGAAAAGTACGAAGCCGCCCGAACCGCCGGCAAGAGCCTGGCCGACGCCGCGCGTGAAGCCGGGGCGCGGATCGTCGACCTGCCGCCCTTCACCCAGGACGGCAAACTGCCGAACGGCCAGCCGCTGAACGCCCCGCCGCAGTTGTTCGAAACCGCCTGGTCCCTGACCAAGGGCGGTGAAAGCGATGTGGTGGACGCCGGCCAGGGCCAGTATTTCGCGGTCCGGTTGAACGACATCCGTCCCTCGGCCCTGCCGACCCTGGCCGAGGTGCGCGAGCCCCTGGCCGCCCAGTGGAGACAGCGTGAGATTTCGCGTCGCCTCGCCGCCAAGGCCGAGGAGTTGGCCGGTCGCGTGCGCCAAGGCCAGGACATCGCCGCCGTGGCCCGTTCCGTCAACGCCCCCCTGACCGTCCGCACCGGCGTCGTCCGTGATCAGGCCACCCAGGAGGCCCTGGGTCAGGGCGTGCTGCAAGGTCTGTTCGGCCAGTCCAAGGGCCAGGTCTTCTCCCAACCGGGACAGGGCGGCGTCCTGATCGGCCGGGTCGATGACATCCACGCCGCCAATCCGGCGGTCGCCGGTCCGCTCGCCGAACAGGCCCGCCCGCGCATCACCCAGGAGATCGTCCAGGCCATGGTTCAGACCGAGATGGCGGCGGCGGCCAAACGCTCCAAGGCCAAGCATGACGTCGGCCTGGCACGTCAGGCCCTGGGCCTGTCGGCCGAACCGACCGCGCCCGCCGCTCCGGCGCAATGACGCAGGCGGACAGCGAGCCTGATTTCGACGCCTTCGCCGCCGGCCTCAGGGCCGGCCGGCCCCAGGTGATCGTGCGTCGGGTGATCGACGACCTGGAGACCCCGGTCTCGGCCTATCTGAAGCTGGGGCTCCACCGGCCTTACGCCTGTCTGCTGGAATCGGTCGAGGGCGGCGCCGTCAAGGGCCGCTATTCGATCCTGACCCTGGACCCGGACGTGGTCTGGCGCTGTCGGTCGAACGCGGCGGAACTGGCGCGCGGTCCAGCCGTCGCCGAAGGCCGCTTCATTCCCGAGCCCCTGCCCACGCTTCAGTCGCTGCGCGCCCTGATCGCCGCCTCCAAGTTCGACCTGCCCGACGGTCTGCCGCCGATGGCGGCCGGCCTGTTCGGCGTCTTCGGCTATGACATGGTGCGCCTGCTCGAGCCGCTGGGCGAACCCAATCCCGACCCGCTGAACCTGCCCGATGCGGTCCTGACCCGACCGTCGCTGGTGGCGATCTTCGATTCCGTCGGCCAGGAGATCATCCTGGTCTCCGCCGCCTATCCCGACACGGGCGGCGACGCGCGGCAAGCCTTCGACGCTGCTGTCGCCAGGCTGGACGCTTTCGAGACGGGCCTGCGCGAGCCCTTGCCGGTGCGCGCCGCGCCGCAGCCCACGCCCGCCCCGACCTTCGCCTCGCCCGTGGACGAGGCCGGTTTCGGCCAGATGGTGGCCCGGGCCAAGGACTATATCGCCGCCGGCGACATCTTTCAGGTCGTGCTCAGCCACCGTTTCTCGGCGCCCTGGACCGAAGATTCGTTCGCCTTCTACCGCTCCCTGCGTCGCCAGAACCCGTCGCCCTATCTCTTCTATCTGAACTTCGAAGGCTTCCAGCTGGCCGGGTCCAGCCCGGAGATCCTGGTCCGGCTGAAGGACGGCCAGGTCACCATCCGACCACTGGCCGGAACCCGGATGCGCGGCGCCACGCCCGAGGCGGATAAGGCCCTGGAGGCCGAGCTGCTGGCCGATCCGAAGGAGCGGGCCGAACATCTGATGCTGCTGGACCTGGGCCGCAACGACGTCGGCCGCGTCGCCGCGCCGGGCACGGTCGAGGTGACCGAAAGCTTCGTCGTCGAACGCTACAGCCAGGTCATGCACATCGTCTCCAATGTGCGCGGCAAGGCCGATCCGAAACTGGACGCCGTCGACACCCTGCTGGCGGCCCTTCCCGCCGGCACCCTGTCAGGCGCGCCCAAGGTCCGAGCGATGGAGATCATCGACGAGCTGGAAGCCGAAAAGCGCGGCGTCGGCTACGGCGGCGGCGTCGGCTATATTTCGGCCGGGGGCGAGGCGGACATCTGCATCACCCTGCGCACCGCCCTGTTCGCTGATGACCGGATCTTCGTCCAGGCCGGCGCCGGCGTGGTCGCCGACAGCGATCCTGCCGCCGAATACGCCGAGACCCGGCACAAGGCCCGCGCCCCCATGCGGGCCGCCGAAGAAGCCTGGCGTTTCCGCACCGGCAACCGCTAGGGCGTGTAGGTCGGCGGGGCTTGGTCGAAACGAACGCCGGGCCCCAGCACCACCACCCCGGCCATGACCACGGCGGCCGCAGCGGCCAGGGCGGCGGCGCCTAGCGCCGCATAGGGGCTGATCGGTTTGGGTTCGACAACGACCAGCTTCGCCTTTGCGGCGGCGATCTTGTCGGCGATGTCTTGTTCGGCGGCGAGTTTCACCCCTCCACCTGCCCCCATGACCGTTAAGATGCGCTTTAGCGACGCATATGCTTGGCGCGGACGCCTGTCACGCCTAGAAGCCTGATCATGATCCTCGTCGTCGATAACTACGACAGCTTTACCTACAACCTCGTCCACTACCTCGCGGAGTTGGGCGCGCCGACCCATGTGGTGCGCAACGATGACCTGACGGCGGCCGAGGCCTGGGCGCTGAACCCCGCCGCCGTCCTGCTGTCTCCCGGCCCCTGCGCGCCGGATCAGGCAGGCATCTGCCTGCCGCTGATCGAAAGCGCACCGGCCTCCATGCCCATCCTGGGCGTCTGCCTGGGCCACCAGGCCATAGGCCAGGCCTTCGGCGGCGACGTGATCCGCGCCAAGACCCTGATGCACGGCAAGACCTCGCCGATCCATCACGACGGCAAGAGCGTCTTCGCCGGCCTGCCCACGCCCTTCACCGCCACCCGCTATCATTCCCTGGCCGTGAAGCGCGAAACCCTGCCCGACTGCCTGGAAGTGACCGCCTGGACCGCCGACGGCGAGATCATGGGGCTCCAGCACCGCAGCCGCCCGATCCATGGCGTGCAGTTCCACCCGGAATCCATCGCCACAGAACATGGCCACGACATGCTGGCCAACTTCCTTCAGATCGCCGGCGTGAAGCGCCTCGCGGCCGCCTGATCATGGCCGCCTGACCATGGCCGATGGTTTCAAGCCGATCCTCGCCCGACTGGTCGAGGGCCACCCCCTGACGTCCGAACAGGCGCACGACTTCTTCGCCGCCTGCCTGCGCGGCGAACCGACCCCGTCCCAGGTCGCCGCCGCCGTCACCGCCCTTCGGATTCGCGGGGAGACGGTGGACGAGATCGCCGCCTTCGCCCAGGCCATGCGCGAGGCCGCCCTGACCTTGGATCATCCCTATGAGGTGATCGACACCTGCGGCACCGGCGGCGACGGCCAGCACACCTACAACATCTCCACCGCCGCCGCCCTGGTCCTGGCCGGCGCCGGCCTGAAGGTCGCCAAGCACGGCAACCGGGCCATGTCCTCGAAATCCGGCTCGTCCGACGTCCTGTCGATCCTGGGCGTCAACATGGCCGCCAGCCCGGCCCAGCAGCGCAAGGCGCTGGACGAGGCCGGCATCTGCTTCCTGTTCGCCCCCGCCTATCACGGCGCCATGCGCCATGTCGGCCCCGTCCGGGCCGAGATCGGTTTCCGCACCGTCTTCAATCTGCTGGGCCCCCTGTCCAACCCGGCCCAGGCCAGACGCCAGGTCATGGGCGTCTATGACCCCCGACTGCTCGAGCCTCTGGTCGAGGTGCTGGGCCGGCTGGGCGCGACCCGCGCCTGGACCGTCCACGGCCAGGGTCTGGACGAACTGGCGACGTCCGGCCCGACCGAAGTGGCGGAATGGAAGGACGGCGCCGTCCGCCGCTTCCAGGTCACGCCCGAGGACGCCGGCCTGCCCCGCGCCTCCATCGACGCCATTCGCGGCGGCGACGCCGAGGAGAACGCCGCCGCCCTGCGCGCCCTGCTGGCGGGCCAGACGGGCCCCTATCGCGACATCGTCTTGCTGAACGCCGCCGCCGCCCTCGTGGTCGCGGATCGGGCGACGGATCTCGCCGAAGGCGCCGCCCTGGCCGCAGCCGCCGTCGACGACGGCCGGGCCGCCCAGGCCCTGGAGCGGCTGGCCCGCATCACCTCGACCCCGCTGGAGACGGAGGACGCCCCATGACCGACGTTCTGGACCGTATCGCCGCCTACAAGCGCGAGGACGTCGCCGCCCGCAAGGCCGCGACCTCTCAGGACGCGATCGAGACTCTGGCCCAGGCCGCCTCGGCCCCGCGCGGCTTCCGCGCCGCCCTGGATCGAACGGTCGAGGACACCGGCCGCCCCGCCCTGATCGCCGAGATCAAGAAGGCCAGCCCGTCCAAGGGGTTGATCCGTCCCGACTTCGATCCCCCAGCCCTCGCCAAGGCCTATGAGGCCGGCGGCGCGTCCTGCCTTTCGGTCCTGACCGACGGCCCCAGTTTCCAGGGCGACGACGCCTATTTGGGCCAGGCCCGTGCGGCGACCGCCCTGCCCTGCCTGCGCAAGGACTTCCTGGTCGATCCCTGGCAGGTCGCCGAGAGCCGGGCGCTCGGCGCCGACTGCATCCTGATCATCCTGGCCATGATCGACGATCGGCTGGCCGCCGAACTGCTGGCCGAGGCCGAACGCTTCGGCATGGACGCCCTGATCGAAACCCACGACGAGGCCGAAATGGCGCGCGCCTGCGCTCTCGGCGGGGATTTGGTGGGGATCAACAACCGGTCGCTGCGAACGTTCGAGGTCGATCTGGAAACGACGGAACGCCTGGCGATGCTCAGCCCCGTGCGCGCCCTCCTGGTCGCCGAGAGCGGCATCTTCACCCCCGACGACGTCGCGCGCGTCTCCGCCGCCCACGCCCAGGCCATTCTGGTCGGCGAGAGCCTGATGCGTCAGGCCGACGTCGAGGAAGCGACGCGCAAGCTGCTGGCCGCCTGATTCAACTGGACGCGCGTGGTGAAGCGACGCCGTTAAGTTGACATTAGGAAGGAACACTTACAGAACATCGTCAATGTTCACGGCCCGTTCCGATTCGTCGGTCGGGCGCATGAGGGGCCGGCGATGCTCACGCGCAAACAGCACGAACTGCTGATGTTCATCCACGAACGGATTCAGGAGACCGGCGTCTCCCCCTCGTTCGACGAGATGAAGGAGGCGCTGGACCTGGCGTCCAAGTCGGGCATTCACCGGCTGATCACGGCGCTGGAGGAGCGCGGCTTCATCCGCCGCCTCGCCCACCGCGCCCGCGCCCTGGAAGTGACCAAACTGCCGGAGCAGGCCACAGCCGGCGCTCCGCGCGGCCGGGCCGGGTTCAAGCCCGATGTCATCGAAGGCGGCGGCGGCGCGCGTCCCGTCGCTGCGGCCTCAGCCGCCAACGACACCCGCGAACTGCCGCTCCTGGGCAAGATCGCCGCCGGCACCCCCATCGCGGCCATCCAGCACGAGCAGGAGCGGCTGCCGGTGCCGGAATCCATGCTGGGCAAGGGCGATCACTACATCCTCGAGATCGAGGGCGACTCCATGATCGAGGCCGGCATTCTGAACGGCGACCTGGTGGTCATCCGGCGCGGCGACACCGCCAACAACGGCGAGATCGTCGTGGCCCTGGTCGAGGGCGAAGAGGCCACGCTGAAACGCCTGCGCCGCAAGGGCGGCTCCATCGCCCTGGAGCCCGCCAACCGCAACTATGAGACCCGCATCTTCGGTCCCGACCAGGTGGAGGTTCAGGGCAAGCTGGTCGGCCTCATGCGCCGCTATCACTGACAGCCGGATCCGGCCGGCGCGCCCAGGGTCGATCTCCGCGCACGTCGGCCGTCCACATCGCCTTCCAGCGGTCCGCTCCGTCGCGCCACAGCTCCACCGCCCCGCCGCGTGCGAAATCCGCCCCGTCCAGAACCAGCCGCCCGTCGCATGAGGGCGGCAGGGCGTGAACCACCGCCCGCACGCTGACCACCGGGGCCGCAAGGCACAGGGCGTCCATCTGCTGCATGTCCGGCGTCCGCCTGCCCCACCACAGGGCGACCGGCCCCGCCCCAGTGAGTTCGGGACGGCATGAAGCGCGGTCGCAGGCCCAGCCGGCCTCGGGTCGGCCCGCCAAGGCCAGACCGCGCCGCCGGGACCACAGGTCCGTCGCAAACTCACGCACGCCGGGCCGGACGACGATCGCCTCGCCCTCCCGATGAAAGGCCGCATTGGTCCCGCCGTCGCCGATCCAGACGTCCGGCGTCGGCGCGCGCGGCCAGACCAGCACCGCCGCCGCAAAAGGCAGGCCCAGCCACCGCAGCCGCCCCTGCCAGAGGCAGACGAACAGCACGCCAAGAAAGGCCACGGGCAGCACAGGGTCCGGCGCGCTGGCCACTGTCCGCACCGCGCCCGGCAAGCCGGCCGTCCAGCCGCCGATCGCCAGCGTCAGATCGACGCCCCACCCCGCCACCGCCAGGAACGGGCCGCCCAGGCCCACGGGCTCCAAGGCCGCGCCCAACGCGAGGGCGGGCATAAGGACGAAGTCCGCCACCGGCGCCGTCGCCAGATTGGCCAGCAGCCCATACATGGCCGTCCGGTTGAAATGCTGCATGGCGAAGGGCCCCGTCGCCAGCCCCGCCACGACGCTGGCCGCCACCGCCGCCGTCAGCCAACCGCCGAACCTCTGGACCGCCACAATGGGCCAGGGCGCCGAGATCGCTCGGGTCCGCTTGGGCCAGATTTCGACCAGGGCCACCAGGGCCGCCGTCGCCGCGAACGACATCTGGAACCCCGGCGTCACGATGGCCTCGGGCTGGATCGCCAGGACGGCGAAGGCGGCCACGGCCAGCCCGTGCATGGTCACGGCCTGCCGGTCCAGCAAGATGGCCGCAAAGGCGATGGAGGCGGTAATGGCCGCCCGCTCCGCCGGCGGCGGGGCGCCGGAAATCACCAGATAAACCCCCACAGCCGTGAGGCCCGCCGCGGCGGCGACCTTCTTGCCGGGAACGCGCAAGGCCAGCCAGGGCCAGGCCGCCACGCCCAACCGCACGGCGAAGAAGACAAATCCGCCGACGATGGCCATGTGCAGGCCCGAGACCGACAAAATGTGCGCCAGGCCGGATTCCCGCATCACATCCATGTCGTCCTGGCTGATCCAGGCCTCGTGGCTGGTGGTCATGGCCGCCGCGATCCCGCCGGTCCGCTGCCCTAGCCGCGCCACGATCCGCTCCGCCAGGGCATAGCGCGCCCCATTCACCGCCATGGCCAGTCGAAGCCGCCACGGCGCCGGCGGCAGATCGATCCGCCGTGTCTCTCCCAGAGCGAAGGCCACGCCGCCCAAGCCCTCGAAAAAGGCGTTGCGACCGAAGTCATAGGCGCCGGGACTGGCGGGCGCAGGGGGCGGATTGAGAATGGCGAACAGTCGGATCGCCTCGCCGGGCCTCGGCGGCTCGCCCCTCACCGTGACCCGCAGCCTAACCGGGGTCTCCTCCGGGCTCAGGCCTCGGATCCAGACCGGGGCCGCCACGATCCGCGCGCCGTTCTCGCCAGGGCTGTCGACATCGACGACCCAGGCCTCGATCACCACCCCCTCGGGCAGGGCCGGCGCGATCGGGGCGGCCACGCTTTCGGTGCGAATCTTCGCCGCCGCCAGGCCGCAGGTCAGGCAGGCCAGAATCATCAGCGGCCAGGTAAGACGCCGCCTCAAGCCGCGCCGCCGCGCCGCCAGCCATGCCGCGACAGCCGCCGCCGCCGTGATCACCAGAGGCCACAGGCTCGGCTCTGTCCTCAGGGCGAAATAGCAGGCGGCGCCGCCGCCGAAGGCCACCGGCGCCCAAAGCCGCCATCTCAGCGCCTGCGCCTTGACCTCGTCGGCCAGCCAGGCCCGCAAACGCGCGCCGGGGGTAGGTTTTGTCGTCTCGGGGCGTATAAGGGCCTCGCTTACGGACCCTTCCCCCATGACCTTGCCTTCTTCGACTGTCGTCACCCGCTTCGCCCCCTCGCCGACAGGCTATCTGCATATCGGCGGGGCGAGAACCGCCTTGTTCAACTGGCTGTACGCCAAGAGACACGCGGGACGCTTCCTGATCCGGGTCGAGGATACCGATCGGGAACGTTCGACCGAGGAGGCCGTCCAGGCCATCTTCGACGGCCTGAGCTGGCTGGAGCTGTTCGCCGACGAAGAGCCGGTGTTCCAGTTCAGCCGCGCCGACCGCCATCGCGAAGTCGTCGATCAACTGCTGGAGACCGGCCACGCCTATCGCGATTTCACCACGGCCGAGGAAACCGGACGTCTGCGCGACGCCGCCAAGGCCGAGCGTCGCACCTTTGAATCGCCCTGGCGCGACCGCACCCCGACCGTCGACGACCTGGCCCAGCCGCACGTCGTCCGCTTTCGACGCCCCCAGTCCGCCACGGTCACCGTCGCGGACGAGGTCCAGGGTTCGGTCAGCTGGTCGACCGACGACCTCGACGATCTGGTCCTGCTGCGCTCGGACGGAGCGCCGACCTATAATCTCGCGGTCGTTGTCGATGACCACGACATGGGGGTGACCCACGTCATCCGCGGCGACGACCATCTGAACAACGCCGCCCGCCAGAGCTTGATCTATGACGCCCTCGGCTGGACCCGACCGACCTTCGCCCATATCCCGCTGATCCACGGGCCGGACGGCGCCAAGCTGTCGAAGCGCCACGGTGCCCAGGCCGTCCACGAATACGCCGAAATGGGCTATCTGCCCGAGGCCATGCGCAACTATCTGGCGCGCCTCGGCTGGGGTCACGGCGACGACGAACTGTTCAGCGACGCCCAGGCGATCGAATGGTTCGATCTGGCCGGCATCGGCAAGGCGCCGGCGCGGCTGGACTTCGACAAGCTGGCCCACGTCAATTCGCATTGGCTGCGGCTCGCCGACGACGAACGCCTGGCCAAGCTGACGCTGGACGTCCACCTCGCCCGGGGTCGCAGCCTGGCCGAGGCCGACGAGGCCCGGCTCCAGCGCGCCATGCCCTTCGTGAAGGACCGCGCCAAGACCGTGCTGGAGTTGGCCGACCAGACCGAATTCGTGCTCAAGACACGTCCCCTGGACATTGACGACAAGGGCCGCGCCCTGCTGTCCGGCGAAACCCTGGACCGCCTGGCGCGTCTGCGCGACCGGCTGGCCCTGTTCCAGTCCTGGGACGTCTTCGCCCTGGAAGCCGAGCTGAAAAGCTTCGCCGAATCCGAACAGGTCGGCTTCGGCAAGATCGGTCCGCCCATGCGGACGGCCCTTACCGCAGGGTCAACATCACCTGATATTGCACGAACTTTGTCCGCTCTTGGGCGCGACGAAAGTCTCGGACGCTTGGATGATGCGCTGCAACAGACTAAGTGATCAACCACAAACCTAAGAGCGCCCGGCGCCTCCCCGCGATCGGACGTCCAAATGCAAAGGGGCATTGATGACTGACCAAGCCAAAACCGCCACGCTCTCCTTCGAGGGCAAGAGCGTCGATCTGCCCGTTCTGTCGGGTTCGACCGGTCCGGACGTTATCGACATCCGCAAGCTCTATGGCGGAACGGGCGCTTTCACCTTCGATCCGGGCTTCACCTCGACCGCCTCCTGCGAGTCAGGCCTGACCTATATCGACGGCGACGCCGGCGTCCTGCTGCACCGGGGCTATCCGATCGACCAGCTGGCGGCCCAGTCGAACTTCATCGAAGTCTGCCACCTTCTGCTGCACGGCGAACTGCCGACGGCCGCGCAGTACGAGAAGTTCGAAGACAGCATCACCATGCACACGATGCTGCACGCCCAGTTCGACCGCTTCTTCGAAGGCTTCCGCCGTGACGCCCATCCGATGGCGATCATGGTCGGCACGGTCGGCGCACTGTCGGCCTTCTATCACGACAGCCTGGACATCCATGATCCGGTCCAGCGCGACATCTCGGCCATCCGTTTGATCGCCAAGATGCCGACGATCGCGGCCCGCGCCTACAAATATCATGTCGGCCAGCCCTTCATCTCGCCGCGCAACGACCTGTCCTACGCCGAAAACTTCCTGCGGATGTGCTTCGCCGTGCCGGCCGAGGACTATCACGTCGATCCGGCCCTGGTGCGCGCCATGGACCGCATCTTCACCCTGCACGCCGACCACGAGCAGAACGCCTCGACCTCGACCGTCCGCCTGGCCGGTTCGTCGGGCGCCAATCCGTTCGCCTGTATCGCCGCCGGCATCGCCTGCCTGTGGGGCCCGTCGCACGGCGGCGCCAATGAAGAGGCGCTGAACATGCTCAAGGAGATCGGCACCCCCGACAAGATCCCCGAGTTCATCCAGGGCGTGAAGGACCGCAAATACAAGCTGATGGGCTTCGGCCACCGGGTCTATAAGAACTATGACCCGCGCGCCAAGGTGATGCAGCAGTCGGCCTATGAGGTTCTGGCCGCCACGGGCCGCGAAAACGACCCCCTGTTCCAGGTCGCCAAGGAGCTGGAAAAGGTCGCCCTGAACGACGAATATTTCACCTCGCGCAAGCTGTTCCCGAACGTCGACTTCTATTCGGGCATCACCCTGTCGGCCATGGGCTTCCCCACCACCATGTTCACCGTCCTGTTCGCCCTGGCCCGAACCGTGGGCTGGATCGCCCAGTGGCAGGAAATGATGGCCGATCCGTCACAGAAGATCGGCCGCCCGCGTCAGCTGTACACCGGCCCGACGCAGCGCGATTACGTGCCGATCGAACAGCGCGGCTGATCGAGCGCCACAGGCCTGAAATGCAGAACGCCGGGGCGCAGGCCCCGGCGTTTTTCTTTGTCTGAGACAGAGATCGGGCCGCTATCCAGCCGCCTTGGCCTCTATGACCCGCAACACGGCCTCGGCGGCCAGGGTCGAAGGATCCGGCCCGCCCCGCCCCATCAGGTCCAGCGCCGCCGTCTGACGCCTCGCCTGCTCGGCCGCAGCCTGGGGATCGTTCAACAGCCGCCCGACGGCCGCCGCCAGTTTTTCCGCAGACGCCTCGCCCTGGATGAACTCCGGGGCGATCCGTTCGCCGGCGGCGATGTTGAACAGGGTGATGTGTTCGGCCGTCACCAGCCGCTTCATCAGCTGATAGCTTGCCCCCCCGATCTTATAGGCGATGACCATCGGCGCCCCCGCCAGGGCCAGTTCGGTCGAGACGGTGCCGCTGGTCGCCAGGGCCGCCGTCGCCGCCCGCATGGCGTCGTACTTTTCGGCCTCATCGACGACATGGACGCGGAAAGGCCAGGCGGATACCCGCCCGACCACGTCCTTTGACACCGTCCCCGCCGCGACCACCGCGACTTCCAGGCCTGGATCCTGGGTCTTCAACCGCTTGACGGTCGCCTCATAGACCGGAGTCATCCGCGCGATTTCGGCCGGTCGGCTGCCCGGCAGGATCAGCAGCAGCTTGGCGTCTGGCGTGACGCCGCGCCGGGCGCGAAAGGCGGCGCCGTCGGCCCTGCCCATGTCGACGTGCAGGGCGGACGAGCCGACCACCGTCGTCGGCAGACCTTCACGCTCGAACCAGGGCGCGTCGAAGCTGTAGAGGGCCAGCAGATGATCCACGGCCCGCGCCAGGGTCCTGGCCCGACCAGGACGAGACGCCCAGACCTGGGGTCCGACGTATTTGATCAAGGGCACGTCCGGCCGCGCGGCGCGGATCGCCTCTGCGACCCGAATGGTGAAGCCCCAACTGTCGATCAGAACCACCGCGTCCGGCTGTTCACGCGCCGCCAGGGCGGCCGTCTCCGCCACGCGACGGCGCACCGTCCGATAGGCGCGCAGGCCCTCGATCCAGCCCAGAATCGACAGTTCGGCGATGTCGAAGGGACTGACGACGCCCTCGGCCGCCATGCGAGGGCCGCCGATGCCGACGAAGCTCACCCCCTGACCCAGCCGCGCTCTCAAGGCCCGGGCCAGGCCGGCGCCCAAGGCGTCGCCCGACGCCTCGGCCGCCACCAGCATGATCTTCAACGGACGGCTCATCGCGTTTCACCCCAGACGAACAGACCCAACCGATCCGCCGCCGCCACGATCGCGGACCGGTCGATCAGGATCAACCGCCCGGCGACGCCGGCGATCCCCGCCAGCCCTGCCGCCGCCGCCAGCTCCACCGTGCGCGGTCCGATCACCGGCATGTCCACGCGCAGATCCTGGATCGGTTTGGGCGCCTTGCCCAGCACCCCCCTGGGGGCGGCCGGAGCGCCGCGAAGGTAGGCGGGCAGGTCCGCCACGCGGCGCAGCATGGCGTCGGTGCCTTCCTGCGCCTCGACCGCCAGGACCAGGCCGTCACAGACCACCGCGCCCTGGCCGATATCCAATTCACCCGACTTTTCTGCGACGTGCAGCGCTTTTCTTAGATCATCTATCTGTTGCGGCGTCGGAACCACCGATCCCAGGGCGCCGGCCGCCAGGGTCTCCCCGCACAGTATGTCGTCGGCGCCTTCCACCCCGAAACCCTCCACCTCAAAGATGGACAGAATCTTCCTCAGCAGGGCGTCATCTCCCTTGGTCGCCGCCGCGACGATGCCCGGCAGCAGAGACGCACCCTTCAGATCGGGCTTCAACGTCTTGAAATCAGGTCGATTGACGATGCCGGCTAGACAGACGCTGGTGCAGCCTTCAGCCTTCAGAGCCTTCAATATGGCCCCGATCTGGGCCATGCCGAACTCGGCGCTGGGCCAACGGCTCAGATGCGGATCGGCGAACCCCGCCAGACGGATGATGAAGACCGGCCGTCCCTCGACCTCGCACCGGGCCGCCACCGCCGCCGGCAGATCGCCGCCCCCGGCGATCAGCCCCAGCCTTCCCGAGCGGCTCATTCCGCGTTCGGCAGACACAGCGGACGCCGCCCGCCATCACGGATGAAGGCGATGATCTCCAGGATCTCCGGCAGGTCGGCGTAGGCCTGGGCCACGCCGTCGATGCGACCGGCGAACTCGCCCTCGCCCTCGAACAGGTCGCGATAGGCGGCCAGCAATCTTCGTATCTGGGATTTGCCGTAACCCTTGCGCTTAAGACCGATCAGGTTCAGCCCGCGCAGTCGCGCGTGATTGCCCCAGGCCGAGCCATAGGGGATGACGTCGCGGGTCACGGCGGCCAGACCGCCGATGATCGCCCCCTGCCCCACGCGCCCGTTCTGGTGCACGGCGCACAGCCCACCCAGGAAGACCTTGTCGCCGACCTGGGCATGACCGCCCAGGGTGGCGTTGTTGGCCATGACCAGATGGCTGCCGACCACGCAGTCGTGACCGATGTGCGCGCCCGTCATGAACAGATTGTTGGAGCCCACGACGGTCACGCCCGTTCCCTGGGGCGTGCCCCGGTTGAAGGTGCAGTGCTCGCGGATCAGGTTGTTTTCGCCGATCTCCAGCCGCACCGGCTCGCCCTTGTAGCCGTTGTGCTGCGGATCGCCGCCGATGACGGCGAAGGGATGGATCACGGTTCCAGCCCCGACCGTCGTGTCCTGCTGGACCACTACATGGCTGACCAAGCGCACGCCCTCGGCCAGGGAGACATTCGGTCCGACCGTGCACCAGGGGCCGACCTCGACCCCTTCGGCCAAGGTCGCCGTGGCGTCGATCAGGGCGGTGGGGTGGACGGCCATCAGGCGGCGGGCTCCGTCGCCGGCGTGGGCACCGTCACCACCATGGCCATAAACTCGGCCTCGGCCGCCAGCTTGCCGTCGATGAAGGTTTCGCCGCGGAACTTGTAGGCGTCGCCTCGCGCCTTGATCACCTTGACCTGCATGCGCAGCTGATCGCCGGGCCGCGCCGGCTTGCGGAAACGCACGCCGTCGATCGACATGAACATGATGACCTTGTCCGCCACGGCGACGTCCAGGGTCTTGGACATCAGCAAGGCGCCGGTCTGCGCCATGGCCTCTACGATCAGCACGCCCGGCATGACCGGATCGATCGGGAAATGGCCGGGGAAGAAGGGCTCGTTGTGGGTGACGTTCTTGATCCCCACGATGGAAGTCGCGGGGACAAATTCCTCGGCCTTGTCCACCAGCAGGAAGGGATAACGGTGCGGCAGCCGCCGCATCACCTCGGCGTAGTCGATCTTGCCGTCTTCACTCATCCCTATGATTCCCTTGGGGCCTTCTTTGAAGACGCCTGTTTGGCGAGCCAGACGGTTTCACGCAAGAACTGTCGGATCGGGCGGGCCGGATAGCCGGACCAGGTCTCGCCCGCCGGAATGTCGGCCAGGACCCCTGCGCCAGCCGCCACCCGCGCGCCTTCGCCGATCGTCAGATGGTCGCCGATCCCCGCCTTGCCACCGAAGATGACATTGTCGCCGCTGGTCACGGAGCCGGAGATCCCCGTATTGGCCGCCATCAGATTGTTGCGGCCGATGACGCAGTTGTGGCCCACCATGACCAGATTATCGATCTTGGTGTTCTCGCCGATGACGGTGTCGTCATAGGCGCCGCGGTCGATGCAGCTGTTGGCGCCGACCGTCACCCCGTCCTGCAAGATCACGCGGCCCAGCTGGGGAATGTCCATGGCGCCGGCCGCCGTGCCGGTGGCGCCGAAGCCCGCCTCGCCGATGCGCGCGCCGGCATAGAGCTTCACACGGTCGCCGATCAGGGCGAAGCCGACGGTGACGTTCGAACCGATCACGCAGTCGCGCCCGATCTGAACGCCCGGGCCGATCACCGTATTGGCGCCGATGCGCGTGCCGCAGCCGATGCGGACGCCCTCGCCCAGAACCGCGCCGGGTTCGATCACCACGCTGTCGTCCTCGGACGCCTCAGACGGGGCGATGGCGCGGTCCAGGCTCAACGGGTGGTGCAGCAGGGCCGAGGCCATGGCCCAGGAGGCCTGGGGCGTGCGCGAGACGATCACCGCCGCCTCGGCCGGAACCGAGCCCACCGCCTGTTCCGGCACGATGACGCAGCCCGCCTGTGTCGCCGCCAGGGCCGCCACGAACTTGCGGTCGCCCATAAACGCGATCGCGCCCCCGTCCGCAGAGGACAGGGGCGCGACGGAACCGATCATCCGGTCCCCGCCCCGGACCGCCTCACCCCCGGTCTTGGCCGCCAGTTCGACGACGGACAGGGGCGAAAGGGTTTGGAAGAAGCGGGAATCGGGCATGAGGGCCTTAGTTGGCGGCGGCCGGCTGTTGCGGCTGCTGCGCCGGGACCGGCATGCGGTTGAACGACAGGGTCGGCAGGGCCGTGTTCAGCCGCTGGATCGCCGCGTCGGTCAGGTCCATGGCCGGGTTCATCATGAAGACGCTCTCGCGGTCCAGCAGCAGGCCGCAGCCCTTTTCCTGATAGAGGGCGGTCAGGATCGGCGAGACGGCCTCGGTGATGGCCTGGCGCTGCATGGCCAGGGTGTAGCGCAGCTCGTTCTCGCGGGTGGCTTCCAGCTGCTGGGCCTCCTGGGCGCGCTGCTGCAGGGCCTGACGGCGCTGTTGCAGTTGATCCGCCGGCAGGCTAGCGCCCGAGGTTTGCAGTTGCTGGGCTTCCGACTGAATGGCGGTGGCATAGGGCTGAAGCTCGCCCTGAACCTCCTGGGCCAGTTGCTGCATGCGGGCCTCGACCGCCTGACCGGCGGCCGACTGGGCCAGCAGGCGGGCGTTGTAATAGACGCAGACGCCCGGAATGACCGGACCGGGGTTGGCCGGCGCGGCCGTCTGGGCCGAGGCGGCGGTGGCGACCAGCGAGGCGGCGGCCGTGGCGGCGATGATCAGAGCTTTCATGGGTATTCCTCTGCGAACGCTTTTTTGCGTCGCTTCCTTAGAATTGGGTGGAGGTCGAGAAGCGGAAGGATTCCGTCTTGTCGTAGTCTTCCTTGGACAGGACCTTTGAGATGTCGAACCGGATCGGGCCCATCGGCGACTTCCAGTGGATGCTGACGCCGGCGGAAGCCCGCAGCGACAGCTCGTCGGCGATGGTGGTGTCGACCGTACCGGTCGAGGTCAGCTTATAGCGGTCATCCAGAACTCCCAGGGTGCCGACGTCGGCGAACAGGGAGGTCTTGATGCCGTACTGTTCGGGCAGATAGTTGGGCACGGTCAGTTCGACGGTGCCGATGGCGTAGAAGTTGCCGCCCAGGGCGTCGGTGGTGTCCAGGTCGCGCGGCCCCATGCCGGCGGTTTCGAAGCCGCGGAAGCTGTTGCCGCCCTTGAAGAAGCGATCGTTGATGCGGATCGGGTCGCCGTTCCAGCCGCTGACATAGCCGGTGGAGCCTTGAAGGCTGACGATCCAGCGCGGGGTGATGCCGTAGTACCAGGCGGCGTCCGCCTCGGTCTTCACATAGTTGACGTCGCCGCCCAGGCCCGCGAAGTCCTGACGCAAGGAGCCGGACCAGCCGCGCGTCGGCCGGATCGGATCGTTGGTGTAGTTCATCTGAAGCGTATAGCCCGCAGACGAGTTGATGTAGCTGCCGACCTGGTCGCACAGGGCCGACGAGCCGCTGCCGCTGGTGTTGCAATAGCCGGTCGGGACGATGATTTCGTCGGACTTCAGGAAGTAGCGGGTGCTGAGCCACATATTGCCGTTCAGCGGATAGGTCAGCCGCAGGCCGCCGCCGGTCGACCGGTAGTCGTAGGAGGAGTATTCGCTGAGGTCATAGCGCGAGTGGAACAGGTCCCAGCCGGCGCGCAGGTCGCGGCCCAGGAATTTCGGCTCGGTGAAGCGGAAATCGACCTGCTGACGCAGCGAACCCCACTCCAGCCGGGCGACGACGTTCTGGCCCCGACCGCGGAAGTTCCGCTCTGAAATGCCCAGGTTCACCGTAAAGGAATCGACCGAGCTGAAGCCGGCCCCGACCGACAGTTCGCCGGTGGGCTGTTCCTGGACGTTGACGTTGACGATGCTCCGGTCCGGGGCGCTGCCGCGGGTCTCTTCGATCGTCACGTCCTTGAAGAAGCCCAGCGCGCGCAGATTGTTGCGCGACCGTTCCATCAGGGCGCGGTTGAAGGCGTCGCCCTCGGTCAGCATCAGCTCGCGCCGGATGACGGGATCGATGGTGCGGGTGTTGCCGACCACATTGATGCGGTCGATGTAGACCCGCTGGCCTTCTGAGACGTTGAAGGTGACGTCGACCGTATCGGTGTCGGGATTGGCGCGGTACGTCGGATTGATCTCGACGAACGCATAGCCCGCAGAGCCGGCGGCGAAGGTCAAGGCGTCGACCGCCTGTTCGATCTTGTCGCTTTCGTACAGCTGGCCTTCGCGGATCGGGACCAGGGCCTTCAGGAACTGGGCGTTGAGGCGGTCGTTCTGAGTGACCACGTCGATCTTGCCGAAGTTGTACTTGTCACCTTCGTTCAGCGTCAGGGTGATCTGGAAGGCCTGATTATCCGGCTGAAGTTCCGCAACCGACGAAATGATGCGGAAGTCGTAATAGCCGCGGTTGGTGTAGAACTTGCGCAGCTGCTCCTGGTCGTACTCCAGCCGGTTGGGATCGTAGTTGTCGTTGTTGGAGAAGAACTTCCACCACTGCGACCGCTCTGTCACCATGACGTCGCGGACGTCGTTGTCCGAAAAGGCCTTGTTACCCAGGACGTTGATGGCGCTGATGCCGGTCTGCGGCCCTTCGTTGATCTCAAAGATCACATCGACGCGGTTCTGCTCCAACTGCACCAGCTTGGGCGTCACCGTCGCCGAAATCCGGCCTTGCAGGCGGTAGAGCTCGACGATGGAGCCGACGTCCTCCTGCACCTTGGCGCGGGTGTAGATGCCGCGGGGCTGGAGGGTGACCTCCTTGGTCAGCTTGTCCTGAGAGACGGCGCTGTTCCCCTCGAACACCACCTGGTTGATGATCGGGTTTTCGACGATCTGAACGATCAGATCGCCGTTCTGCACGCCCAACTGCACGTCGGCGAACAGGCCGGTCCGCGACAGGGTGCGCACGGCCACGTCCAGCACGGCGGCGTCAACGGTGTCGCCGGGGCGGATCGGCAGATAGGACAGGACCGTGGTCTGGTCGATCCGCTGGGCGCCCTGGACGATGATCCGATTGACGGTCAGGGCCTGGGGCGCTGCGACCTCGACGCGCGGCGGCTGTTGCGGGGCCGCGCCCTCGGCAGCGGGCGCCGGAGCCGACTGAGCCAGGGCGGGAGCGGAAAAGCCCGCGGCCACGGCCAGCGCCAGGAGGCTGGATCGGGCGCTCAGTCGGACGGCGGCGCGAGATTTCATGTCGTTCATTCTGAAAACCATCGGGGGCTGGCGTCGGCTCACGAGACGAGCCCGCCGAGGAATTGGAAGAGGTTGAGCTTCTGTAGGTCGTTCCACGTCGCGAACAACATAAATCCCGCCAGAAGCGCAAGACCTGCGCGATAGCCCATCTCCTGATACCGCGCCGCCACGGGTCGCCGCGCCACGGCTTCATAGCCGTAGAAAAGCAGGTGGCCGCCGTCCAGAACCGGAATGGGCAAAAGATTTAGAAATCCGATTCCGATCGAAAGTATGGCGGCGAAGCTTGTCAGGGTGAGAAGGAGGTTGAGCGCCATCGCCTGAGGCGCGGGATCGGCCTCCACCGCCGCCGTGGTCAGGGCGCCGGTCGCCTTGGCGATCCCCAGCGGTCCGCTGAATTGATCGCCCGACTCCCGCCCCGTGACCAGCCGCCCCAGATAGGTCAGGGTCGAGCCGATGATTTCGCCGGTCTGACGCACCCCCTCGGTCACGGCCTCGAGCGGCCCATAGCGGAGATGGCGGACATCGGCCCGGCTGGCGCCCAGCCCCAGGCCGATCCGACCCACCTTGATGCGGCCGGCGATCGGATCGTTTTCTTCCCGGCGCTCCGGCACCGCCACCAGTTCCACCGTCTGCGCGCCGCGCTCGACGGTGAAGCGAACCGGGTCGCCGGTGGACAGCATGACCGTCTGGGTCACCTCTCCCCCGTCCCGCACTGTGCGGCCGTTGACCCCAGTGATCAGGTCGCCCACCTGGAATCCGGCGGCGGCGGCGGGGGAACCGGCCTGAATCTGGGCCACCCGCGCCGGCCGGATCTGCGTGCCGATGGTCATGAAGACTAGGGCGAAGATCGAAATCGCCAGGATGAAGTTGGCCGCCGGGCCCGCGACGACGATCAGGGCGCGCTGCCAGACGGGTTTGAAATGAAAGTAGTCGCGTTCGGCCCCCGCGCCGCCCTGGGCGACCAGGCGTCGGCGCAGTTCGGCCAGCCCGGCCTGATCGGGCACGCTGGAGGCGTCCAGATCGCCCGAGAATTTGACGTAGCCGCCCAGAGGCATCCAGCCCAGCCGCCATTCGATCCCGTGGCGGTCGGTGCGGCTGAAGATCGCCCGGCCGAAGCCGATGGCGAACCGATCCACCTTCACGCCGAAGGCGCGGGCGACCAGGAAATGGCCCAGTTCATGGATGGTGACGATGAAGGTCAGCACCAGCAGGAACGGCACGATATAGATCAGGATCTGACCCAGGGCGCCCAGCATCGTAAATCGTCTCCCCTGGCCGATCAGGCCGCGTTCGCCAGTCCGGCGATAATGGATCCGGCGATCCGTCGCGCCTCAGCATCGACCGAAAGGGCCGCGCTGCAGGCGTCTCCAGAGCCGAACACCATCCCCGCTTTCATCGCACGCTCAAGGGTTTCGGCGACGACTGCGGCAATATTGAGAAAGGCCAGCTTGCGGTCAAGAAAGGCGAAGGCCGCCATCTCATTGGCGGCGTTGAACACCGCCGGCGCCGCCCCGCCCGCCTTCAGGGCTTGACGGGCCAGGTCCAGGGCCGGAAACCGCGCCAGATCCGGCGCTTCAAACGTCAGCCGCCCCAGCGCCGGCAGGTCCAGCTTGGGCGCGGGCCAGGCGATCCGGTCAGGCCAGGCTAGGGCGCAGGCGATCGGCGTGCGCATGTCCGGCGGGCCCATCTGGGCCAGGGTCGAACCATCCACATATTCCACAAGGCTGTGGATGATCGATTCGGGGTGGACCACGACGTCGATCCGATCGGCGGGCATGGCGAACAGATAGGCCGCCTCGATCATCTCCAACCCCTTGTTGGCCATGGTCGCGCTGTCGACCGAGATCTTGGCGCCCATGCTCCAGTTGGGGTGGGCCACGGCCTGTTCCGGCGTGATCCCGATCATTTGGGCCCGCGGGGTCTGGCGAAAAGGCCCGCCCGAGGCGGTCAGCACCAGCTTGGCCACCCGCTCCGGCGCCTCGGCCGGAAACACCTGGAAGATGGCCGAATGTTCGGAATCGACCGGGATAAGACGTCCCCCCGCCCGGTTCACGCGCTCGATCAGGGTCGCGCCGCAGCAGACCAGGCTTTCCTTGTTCGCCAGGGCCAGGGTCGCGCCGGTGTCGGCCGCCGCCCAGGCCGACTTCAGCCCCGCCGCTCCGACGATGGAGGCCATGACCCAGTCGACGGGACGGCTCGCCGCCTCGACGACCGCCGCCTCTCCCGCCGCCGCCCCCACGTCCGTGCCGGCCAGGGCGTCGCGAAGCTCGTCCAGACGCGCGGCGTCGGCGGTCACGGCCACACGCGGCTTCCAGCGCCGGGCCTGTTCAGCCAGCCGGGCGATGTTCGATCCGCCCGTCAGGGCCTCGACCTCAAAGGCGGCGGCCCCGCCTGCCTCGGCCTGGTCCATCAGATCAAGGGTGGACGAACCCACCGAGCCCGTAGAGCCCAGGACGGAGACGCGACGGCGGATCAAGACGCGCCCCGCTCGACCATCAGAACGATCAGCCGTCCGACGGCGACGACCACGACGGCGAACATCAGCCCATCCACCCGATCGAGCAGGCCGCCGTGGCCGGGAATGGTGTTGCCCGCGTCCTTCACCCCGAAGCGCCGCTTCAGGCCCGATTCCCACAGGTCGCCCGCCATGGTCGCCAGGGCGGCCGCAAGACCCAGCACGCCGCCCCAGAAGACGGTCAACCGCCCCATGTCGAACCAGGCCGTCATGACGGCTCCGGCGACAGCGCCCGCCAGGATGCCCCCGACGAAGCCGGACCAGGTCTTGTTGGGCGAAAAGCGGGGCCACAGCTTGGGCCCGCCGAAGGTCGATCCGGCCAGATAGGCCAGGATGTCAGCCGACCAGGCGACGGCGAAGACCAGCACGGTCCAATGCAGGCCGACCGTGGCGTCCACGTCCCGCAACCAGATCAGCAGGACCGACGGCCAGCCCAGATAGAGGACCCCATAGGCGGCGTCCAAGGCCTGTTGCCCTCGGCTGCGCGCATAGAGGCCGGCGGCGGCGGCGCCGAACACCAACATCACGAAGGCGACCGACATGACGCCGAAATAGGCGCTGACCACTGCGGCGACCACGCCCAGGCTGACGGCCCCGCCGATCAGGCGTCGCGCATGCGGGGCGCTCATCGCCGCCCATTCGAAGGCCAGAACGACGCTCGCGGCCGTGATCAGGGCCAGGAACCAGACGCCGCCGATCCAGGTCGCGGCCACAGCCGCCGGCGCCAGGACGGCGGCGGAGGCGGCCCGCAAGGCGATGTCGCGTCCCTTGACCGCCATCAGGCCGACACGCGCGCAGGCTCGACCGCACGACCGCCATAGCGGCGCTCGCGCTGCCGGAAGATCAGCACCGCCTCCTCCAGCGCCTTCGGTCCATAATCGGGCCAGAGCACGTCCTGAAACACCAGTTCGGCATAGGCGGCTTCCCACAGCAGGAAGTTCGACAGCCGCTGCTCGCCCGAGGTGCGTATGATCAGGTCCAGCGGCGGCGACCCCGCCGTGGCCAGGCCGTCGGTGATGTCGGCCTCGCCGATCGGCTCGATCGTCTCGCCGGCCAGCATCCGCTGCATATGGCGACGGGCGGCGTCGATCAGGTCCGCACGGCCGCCGTAGTTGAAGGCGACCTGAAGCAGGAACCGGTCATTGTGCGCGGTCTGGGCCTCGGCCATTTCGATGATGGCGGCGATGTCGGCCGGAAGGCCCTCGCGACGGCCCAGAACCCTCAGGCGCACGCCCGCCTTTTCCAGACGGGCCAGATCGCTGGCCACATAGGTTCGCACCAGCCCCATCAGGTCCGAGACCTCGTCGGGCGGCCGGCTCCAGTTCTCGGTCGAAAAGCCGAAGACAGTCAGACACTGAATGCCCAGATCCGGCGCCGCCTGGATGGTGCGCTTCAGGGCCTGGACGCCCTCGCGATGGCCCACGGCGCGCGGCAGCCCGCGCGCCTTCGCCCAGCGACCGTTGCCGTCCATGATGATGGCGACATGGCGCGGTCCAGCGGGAGGACGCGAGCCTGAAGGCGCGGCGCTGTCTGCCGTCATCTGTCTTACGATCCCATCAGGCCCGGTCTGTCCGTCAGACCTGCATGATCTCTTGTTCCTTGGTCTTCAAGGCTTCGTCGATACGCTTGATGGCCGCATCCGTCTCCTTCTGAACTTCGGTCTCCAGCTTCTTCTGTTCGTCCTGGCTGATCTCGCCGGCCTTTTCGGCCTTTTTGAAGTCGTCATTGGCGTCGCGGCGGACGTTGCGAACGGCGATCTTCTGCTGTTCGGCGTACTTGCCCGCCAGCTTGACCAGGTCCTTGCGGCGTTCCTCCGTCAGGGGCGGGATCGGAATACGCAGGGTCTGGCCGTCGACGATGGGGTTCAGGCCCAGATTGGCGTTGCGGATCGCCTTTTCGACCGAGACCACCATCCCCTTGTCCCAGACATTGACCGTGATCATGCGCGGCTCGGGCACGCTGATGGCCGCGACGGCCGTCAGCGGCGAGGTCGAGCCATAGGCCTCGACCCGCACGGGCTCCAGGAGGCCGGCGTTGGCGCGTCCGGTCCGCAGGCCGCTGAACTCTTCCTTCAGGGCGGCGACCGCCTTGTCCATGCGGTCGCGGTAGGTCTTCACGTCAGGCTTGGCCATGGTCTTGGTCTCTCTCGTCTCTATTCGTCGTCCGAACGATCAGCCGCGGTGCTGGATGATCGTGCAGGTGCCCTCGCCCGTCAGGGTCCGGCGCAGGGAATCGTCTTCGCGAATGGAGAAGACGACGATCGGAATGCCCGTATCGCGCATCATGGCGATGGCGGAAGCGTCCATCACCCGCAGGTCCTTGGCCAGAACGTCCTGATAGGTCAGGGTGTCATAGCGGGTCGCGGTCGGGTCCTTCTTGGGGTCGGCCGTATAGACGCCGTCCACGCTGGTGCCCTTCAAGAGGGCGTCGCAGCC
Organism: Brevundimonas sp. GW456-12-10-14-LB3; assembly: GCF_059424365.1. Classification (NCBI taxonomy): domain Bacteria; kingdom Pseudomonadati; phylum Pseudomonadota; class Alphaproteobacteria; order Caulobacterales; family Caulobacteraceae; genus Brevundimonas; species Brevundimonas sp. GW456-12-10-14-LB3. The sequence continues at coordinate 6,288 of NZ_JBWKZJ010000034.1, read as the reverse complement.
CATTTCGGCGGCGCGCAGGGCCGCGCCGGAATCGGTGGTGAAGAAGGGTGCGCCCACCCCGGCGGCGAAGATCACCACCCGGCCCTTTTCCAGATGACGCAGGGCGCGGCGGCGAATGTAGGGTTCGGCTATGGCGGCCATCGGAATGGCGCTCTGCACCCGGGTCGAGACGCCGATCTTCTCCAGCGCCGACTGCATGGCCAGGGCGTTCATGATGGTGGCCAGCATGCCCATATAGTCGGCCTGGGCCCGCTCCATCCCCGCCGCCGCCTTGGACAGGCCGCGGAAGATGTTGCCCCCGCCGATCACCAGACAGATTTCCACGCCCTCGGCCGCCACCTGGGCCACGGCCTTGGCGACCGTGTCCACCGTCTTCATGTCCACGCCGAACGCCTGGTCGCCCATCAGCACCTCGCCGGACACCTTGAGCAGGACGCGCTTGTAGCGGAAGTTCGACGGGGCGTCGGGCATGCGGTGTGGTCCGTTGTCTGCGGCGCCGTTGAATCAGGCGACTTCTTATAGACGAAGGGCGCGCCGGCCATCAAAGCCGAACGCGCCCCTCTGATACAAAACCCTCACGAATGAGGGAAAGGATCTTAGTTTCCGCCCATCATGGAGGCGACTTCCGACGCGAAATCGGGTCCTTCGACCTTCTCCACGCCCTCGCCCAGAGCCAGGCGGACAAAGCCCGCCAGGTGCAGGTTGGACGAGCCCAGTTCCTTGGCCGAGTTGGCGACCAGCTGTTCGATGGTCACGTCCGGATCCATCACGAACGGCTGCTTGGTCAGCACCACGTCCTTCTGGAACTTGTTGATCTGGCCTTCCACGATCTTGTCGATCATGGCTTCGGGACGACCCTCTTCCTTGGCCTTTTCGATCAGGACGGCGCGTTCCTTTTCGATGGCGGCCGGGTCCAGATCGTCGGTGTTCAGCGACAGCGGCGCCGTGGCGGCGACGTGCATGGCGATCTTGCGGCCCAGGTCGCGTAGGGCGGTCTTGTCGCCTTCGCCTTCCAGAGCCACCAGAACGCCGATGCGGCCGACGCCCGGAGAAACGGCGTTGTGGACATAGGTCGCGACCACGCCTTCCGACACCGACAGGCGGGCGGCGCGGCGCAGCTGCATGTTTTCGCCGACGGTGGCGATCAGGTTGGTCACCTCGTCCTGGACCGTCTTGCCGGCTTCCAGCTCGGCGCCGTGCAGAGCCTCGACCGTGTGGTGCTCAAGGCCCAGCTGGGCGAAGGCCTTGGCGGCGTTCTGGAACAGTTCGTTGCGGGCGACGAAGTCGGTTTCCGCATTGAACTCGATGGCGGCGGCGACTTCGCCCTTGCCGTCTTCCTTGGACGCCACGGCGACCAGACCTTCGGCGGCGACGCGGTCGGCCTTCTTGGCGGCCTTGGACAGGCCCTTGGCGCGCAGCCAGTCGATGGCGGCTTCGATATTGCCGTCATTTTCCTGCAGGGCCTTCTTGCAGTCCATCATGCCGACGCCCGAACGCTCGCGAAGTTCCTTCACGAGGGCGGCAGTGATCTCGGCCATGTTCTTCTCCTTGGGGGATTCGTATGTGGTAACGGCCGGGCTGACTTAGCCCGGCCGTGTGTCAGTTCAACGCACGGCCCTCGTCTTGAAGGCCGTCGGGCCTCAGCCCGCAGCCTGTTCGGTCTCGACCGCGTCCAGAGCCGCCGTATTGGCCGAGGCGTCGTCCGAGGCCAGCAGCTCTTCGGCGACCGCTTCCGTACCGGCCGGAGCGGGCTCGGCTTCGGCCGGGGCCGAGGCTTCGCGCAGCATCGGCTCGACCGGGGCTTCCGAGGCGCCCAGGTCGATGCCCGAGGCCGAGGCGCCGGCGGCCAGACCGTCCAGGACGGCGTCGGCGATCAGGTCGCAGTAGGTCTGGATGGCGCGGGCGGCGTCGTCATTGCCCGGCACCGGATAGGTGATGCCGTCCGGGTCCGAGTTGGTGTCCAGGATGGCGATGATCGGGATGTTCAGCTTGCGGGCTTCCTGGATCGCGATCGCTTCCTTGTTGGTGTCGATCACGAACATGATGTCCGGAATGGAGCCCATGTCCTTGATGCCGCCCAGCGACAGTTCCAGCTTGTCCTTCTCGCGCTGCAGGTTCAGCAGCTCCTTCTTGACCCGGCCTTCGCCGCCGTTGGCCAGGATGGTTTCCAGCTCGCGCAGGCGAGCGATCGAACCCGAGACGGTGCGCCAGTTGGTCAGGGTGCCGCCCAGCCAGCGGTTGTTCATATAGTATTGGGCGCAGCGCTTGGCGGCTTCGGCGACCGGCTCGGCGGCCTGGCGCTTGGTGCCGACGAACAGGACGCGGCCGCCCTTGGCGGCGACGTCGCGCACCGCCACCAGGGCCTGGTGGAACAGCGGCATCGTCTGCGACAGGTCGATGATGTGGATGTTCGAGCGCGAGCCGAAGATGTAGCGGTCCATCTTCGGGTTCCAGCGGTGCGTCTGGTGGCCGAAGTGGGCGCCCGCTTCCAGCAGGGTGCGCATCGAGAATTCAGGCAGAGCCATGATCGTTCAGTCCTTTTTCCGATCTAACGTGGCGCGGGGATTAAAGGTCTGAAAGACCCTCGGAATGGAGCGGAGCGGGATGTCTCCCCGAACCGCGCCTCGCCCGCGTTGCGAAGTGCGGGGGCCATGTAGTCGGGATGGCCCGCAATAGCAAGCGCCGCGTGAACAGGACGAAGGGCGGCCCCGTCAAGTGCCGCCCTTCCACCTGCGATCCTAGGACCGTCTTACATGCCGTTGACCAAGGCCTGAGCCCGGTCGCGGTGGGTGGTGATGGTCGGGATCATCTCCCGCGCCAGGGTGGCCAGGGCCGGGGCGTCGCTGTTGTCGGAGAAGCCGTTCAACAGGGTCAGGGTTTCGTTATGGGCCGCGACCTGCTGGTCCAGATAGACCTTGTTGAAGTCGTCCGGGGCGGCGGCGTTCAGATTGTCGATCAAACCCTGGCGGCGCTGGTCCAGCATGGTCGGCACGGTCACGTCCGGCGCAGCCGTCGCAGCCGTCGATTTCAGCTTGTCGCCCGCGGCCATGTGATCCTTCTCGATCATGGCGGCCAAGGCCTTGACGTCGGCGTTGTTCGACTTGGCCTGGGCGATCTTGGCGGCCTCGATCTCATACATGTTGCCGACCGCCAGATTGGTGACGAAGCCGTCCACCGTATTGGCGCCCAGGGTGGCCGCCGAAGTCTGGCCCACCATGCCGGACGTCGCGTCCTGGGTGGCGTTCACGGCTTCGCCGGTGTTCTGGGCCGCAGTGTCGCCGCCTTGGTTACAGGCCGCGAGAAGAGCCAGCGACGCGGCGCCGGCGAGAACGAGATTTTTCATGGAACAGTCTCCCTATGGACTGCCAAAACCCGCCCCGCCGCTGTCAGGTTCCGAAAATTCACAAGCTTCGCCATAGGCTTGGCTGTATATGGCGGCCTCAGGGCAGGCTGTATTCCAGCTCGTAGCGGTGGACGCCGCCCTCGATCTTCAGATGAAAGACGCCCGCAATCCCAGCCAGTTCGCCTTCGCCGGAACCGGGGACGATGGTGATCAGAAGATCCTGAGCGCCCGCCTCCATGACGCCCCGATGGACCAGGGCAAAGGCGCCGCGTCGCCCCTCCAGAACGCCGGACACCCGCTCCATGGCGACATAGGCGCCCGAGCCGTCCTTGAGCAGCCCCAGCATCTCGCCCGCGCCCTCGCCCTGCAGATCCCCGTGAAAGGTCTTGGCCAAACGCATCCGGCCGGGCGCGCCGCCGGGCGCATCGGCGTCTGGAGCGATCGGCGTGATCTGAACCTCGAAGGTTCCGACGGCGTGGGACATGGTCTGGCTCCTTGAGGCGGTGATCGGCTGGAGGGGCGGAGCGCCCGAAGGATCGGCCCCCGCCAGACCCAGGGCGAGGATCAGACCGCAAGCCGACATCAGGCGTCCTCCAGCATCAGGACGCCGGGCGCGGACTTCAGAGCGCCGCGCAGGGCGCCGTCCAGACGATAACGGCCGGGCAGTTTGATCTCGACCTCCTGACGACCGTCCAGCGAAGCGACCAGGGCGATCTCCCCGCCCTTGCCGATGGCGCCGGATCGGGCCCGCTCCAGACGAGTCTTCAGGGCCTCGGCGTCGGCGCTGCGGGCCGAGACGTGGATCCGCAGGCCGATGTTGGCGTCATCCAGCAGATTGTCCATCCGGCTGGCGTCGTCGCCGAAGAACCGCACCTCGCCCTCGGACGCCTTGGCGCGCACGCGCACCATGACGGTGGCGCCGGGCTCCAGCACCTCGCGGCATTTGCGCAGCTGTTCGGGCGGGAACAGACATTCAAACTCGCCCGTCGGATCCGAAAAGGTGACGAAGGCGAACTTCTCGCCGGTGCGGGCGCTGGCGCGCTCTTGCCGGCGACGCACCACCCCGGCCATCTGGAAGGCTTCATGCCCCCCTTCGGCCAGGGGAATGGCCTCGGCGACGAAGGTGACGCGCTTGCGCTTCAGGGCCGAACTCATTTCGTCCAGCGGGTGGCCGGACAGGTAGAAGCCCACCGCCGACAGTTCGTGGTCCAGCCGCTCGGGCCCGACCCAGGGCTCGACGCTCTTCAGACGGGGCCGTCCCACATGGGCCTGGTCGGCGCCGAACAGGCTGACCTGGGAAGAGGCGCGCTCGGCCGCCACGCTCTGGCAATAGGCCATCAGGACGTCGGCCTGTTCGACCAGCTGACGCCGGTTGGGATGGATGCTGTCGAAGGCGCCGGCCTTGGCCAGGCCTTCCAGCGCCCGCTTGTTGACGCTGCGCGGATCGACCCGCTCCAGAAAGTCGAAGATGTCGGCGAAGCGGCCGCCGGTCTCGCGCACCTCGATGACGTGCCGCATGGCCTCCAGCCCCACATTGCGGATGGCGCCGAGCGCATAAAGGACAGACCCCCGCCCCTCCTCCCAAGCCACGTCAAAGTCGGCCGAGGAGCGGTTGATGTCGGGCGGCAGCACCGGCACGTCGAACCGTTTGGCGTCCTGATAGAAGACCGCCAGCTTGTCGGTGTTCGACAGGTCCAGGCTCATGGACGCGGCGAAGAATTCGACCGGATGATTGGCTTTCAGCCAGCCCGTCTGGAAGGAGATCAGGGCGTAGGCGGCGGCGTGCGACTTGTTGAAGCCGTAGCCGGCGAACTTGGCCACCAGGTCGAAGATGGAGCCCGACTGGCTTTCGGGGACAGATTTCTCCAGAGCGCCCTTGATGAAGCGCGCCCGCTGAAAGTCCATCTCCTCCTTCTTCTTCTTGCCCATGGCGCGACGCAGCAGGTCGGCCTCGCCCAGGCTGTAGCCCGCCAGGATCTGGGCGATCTTCATCACCTGTTCCTGGTAGATGATGACGCCATAGGTCTCGGTCAGCACCTCCTTCAGGCTGGGGTGCAGATAGTCGACCTCGGCCCGGCCGAACTTGCGGTCGATATAGGTGTCGATCATCTCCATCGGCCCCGGCCGATAGAGGGAGATCAGGGCGGTGATCTCCTCGATGGAGCCGCAGCGCATCTTGCGCAGGGTGTCGCGCATGCCCTGGGATTCCAGCTGGAACACGCCGACCGTCTGGCCCGAGGCCATCAGCTCATAGGTGCGGGCGTCGTCCAGCGGCAGCTGGTTCCAGACCGGGGCGGCGCCGCGCCGGGACAGATAGCCGTGCGCCCGGTCCAGGGTCGTCAGGGTCTTCAGGCCCAGGAAGTCGAACTTGACCAGACCGGCCGGCTCGACCCACTTCATGTTGAACTGGCTGGCCGGAATGGTGGAGCGGGGGTCCTGGTACAGGGGCACCAGCTCGACCAGGGGGCGGTCGCCGATGACGATGCCGGCGGCGTGGGTCGAGGCGTTGCGGTACAGCCCCTCCAGCTCCAGCGCCGTCTCCAACAGGGTGCGCACCGCCGGTTCGGCGTCCCTCGCCTCCTTCAGCCGCGGCTCCAGCTCGATGGCCTGGGCCAGGGTGACCGGATTGGCCGGATTGTTCGGCACCATCTTGCAGAGCCGGTCCACCTGCCCCAACGGCATCTGCAGCACCCGACCGACGTCCCGCAGCACGGCCCGGGCCTGAAGCGTGCCGAAGGTGATGATCTGGGCCACCCGGTCCTTGCCGTAATGGGCCTGGACATAGTCGATCACCTCTTCGCGCCGCTCCTGGCAGAAGTCGATGTCGAAGTCGGGCATGGAGACCCGTTCGGGGTTCAAGAACCGTTCGAACAGCAGGCCGAACCGCAAGGGGTCCAAATCGGTGATGGTCAGGGACCAGGCGACCAGCGACCCCGCCCCGGAGC
>NZ_JBWKZJ010000033.1:0-32197 GCF_059424365.1 Brevundimonas sp. GW456-12-10-14-LB3 | reverse complement strand
GGCCGGGGCCGGTGCGGGCTCAGGCGCGGAGACCTGGGCGGCGACCGGCGCAGGCGCGACCGGCTCGGGCGCGACCGACTGGGGCGCGACAGACTGGGGCGCGGGGGCCGGCGCCGGAGCGGCGGCGGGCGTTTCGGGCGCGGCGCCTGCAGCGGCCTTGGCCAGCAGGGCGGCGATGTCCAGTTCGTCGCTGGCGGGCAGGACGGCCGGCGGCTCTTCCTCGAAGACCAGGGCCGGGGCGCCGCCCAGCGGGGTGATGGTCAGGTCGCAGTCGGCCTCGACGAAGTCGAACACTTCCCGCACGGCCTTTTCGTCGACATCGGCGACCAGGTCGATCGTCCAGGTCAGATAGCCGTCCTCGGCGACCAGCACGTCCAGGGTCGGCAGGGCGGCCTCGTCCACAGAGACGGTGATGGGGCCCAGCCGGCCCACTTCGCGCAGCAGCAGACCCGCCTCATTGGCGCTGCCGTACATGCGGCCGTGCGGCTTGAAGACGATGCGCCAGCCGGGCTGGCCCGCGGGCGCCGCATCCGCAGCGGTAGCCTCGACCGCCAGCGCCGGGTCGTCCAGCGGCGCGTCGAAGGCCATGGGGGTGAAGCCGAAGTCGTCTTCCTCCTCCTCTTCGACGGCGGGCGGCGCCTCGCCGCCGTGGGTCAGAAGCTCCAGCTCCTGGACCAGGCCGGCCGAACGCTCTTCGTCCACCGGAGGAGCCAGGCCCTGGGCGGCCTGGATATGGTCGGCCAGCACGTCGGAGGCGCGCAGCAGGGTCTTGATCGTGACCGCGTCGCAGGGTTTGCGGCCGCCCCGCAGCTCGTCCATCAGGGTCTCGAAGACGTGGGCGAACCGGACCAGAGCCTCCAGGCCGAACGCCCCCGCCCCGCCCTTGACCGAGTGAACGGCGCGGAAGACGGCGTTGATCGTCTCCAGGTCGGTCTGACCCTGCTCCAACAGCATCAGCTTCGATTCCAGTTCGGCGAGCAGTTCGTCGCACTCCTGGAAGAAGGTGGCTTTGATGGCTTCGAAGGCGTCCATGGCTGTTGGCCCGACCGATCTGGAAAAGTGTTAGGCCGCCACGCGGCGAACGGCGTCGACCAGTTTCACCGGGTCGAAGGGTTTGACGATCCAGCCGGTCGCGCCGGCGGCGCGGGCGCGGGCCTTCTTCTCGGCGTCGCTCTCGGTCGTCAGCACCAGCACCGGGGTGGTGCGGTGGTTCGGATCGGCGCGCACGCCTTCGATGACGCCGAAACCGTCCATGCGGGGCATGTTGATGTCGGTGATGATGACGTCGGCGCCCTGGGCGGCGAGCGTCTCCAGGCCGTCCACGCCGTCTACGGCTTGGATGACGACATAGCCGGCGTCTTCCAGGGCCATCAGCAGCATGTCCCGCATGGTGCGGGAATCGTCGATGGTCAGAACGGTCTTGCTCACGCGAGCGCTCCTTCAGTGAGGTCTGGTGCGTTGGTTTCGGACGCGCCGAAGGCGGCCCATTGTTCAGCGAAAGACGTCGATTGGGGCGTGATCATCAGATCGACCCCGTCGGCCGCCCAGGTCTTGCGGGCGGAGAGAAGGACTTGGAGACAAAGACCGCCCAGGCGTTCGACGCCGCTCGCATCCACCGTTACGGCCTGGCCGCGCTTGGCCAACAGTTCGGCCTTCAGCGGCTCGGCTGCGTTCATGTCCAGGACCGATGCGAGACTTATGACCTCAGCCATTGGTGTTTCCTTGTTTCAGCCCCGTCCGCTTCGTCTCACGCGGTTGGTAAATATCGCTTGAAGAACGGAGCATTTTAGAACTCTTCCCAGCCGTCTTCGGCGGGAGCGGCCTGTTGGGCGGGCGCGGCGCCGCCGCGGCCCAGGGTCTTGAGAGCCTGGACCATGCGATGGGCCGGCTTGGCCGGTGCGGAAGACGCAGGCGCGGGCGCAGGGGCGCGGGCGGGGGCGGCGGCGACCTGGGCCGCTGAGCCGACCTTGAACCGGGCCACCGAGGCCTGGAGCGACTGGGCCTCCTGGGCCAGAGAGTGGCTGGCGGCGGTCGACTGTTCGACCATGGCGGCGTTCTGCTGGGTGACCTGGTCCATCTGGTTGACGGCCGTATTGACCTCGGCCAGGCCGATCGCCTGTTCCTGGGCCGAGGCCGCGATTTCCGACACCAGTCCGTCGATCTCGGCCACACGGTCCACGATCCGTTGCAAAGCCTCGCCGGTCTGGCCGACCAGTTTCACCCCCGAACCGACCTGGGTGCTGGAGGTCGAGATCAGGGTCTTGATCTCCTTGGCGGCTTCCGCCGACCGCTGGGCCAGGGCGCGGACCTCGGAGGCCACCACCGCAAAGCCGCGACCGGCCTCGCCCGCCCGGGCCGCCTCGACCCCGGCGTTCAGGGCCAGGAGGTTGGTCTGGAAGGCGATCTCGTCGATGACGCCGATGATCTGGCTGATCTGTTCGGAGGAGCCCTCAATCGCCTGCATGGCCTGGACGGCGTCGCGGACGATGACGCCCGAGGTCTCGGCGTCGCCCTTGGCGGCCTGGACCACGTCCGAGGCCTGGCGCGCGCCCGACGCCGTCTTGTTCACCGTGGCGGTGATCTCGTCCAGAGCCGCCGCCGTCTCCTCCAGCCCCGCAGCCTGCTGTTCGGTGCGCCGCGACAGGTCGTCGGCGGCCTGGCTGATCTCGCCGGCGCCGGAGCGGATGCCGGCGATATTGGCCACCACCACCGAGACCGCCTGTTGCAGCTGAGCGATGGCGGCGTTGAAGTCGGACTTCAGTTGGGCGGCCTTGGGCGCGAACTCGGTGTCGATCCGATAGGTCAGGTCGCCGTCCGCCATGGCCGCCAGACCCCGGCCCAGGGCCTCGATCGTCACCCGGTCGGCTTCGGCCTCCGCTGCCTTCTCGTCCTCGCGGGCGGCCCGCTCCTGCTCGCTCATCGAGCGCTGCGAAAGCGCCTCCGCCGCCAGACGCGCCTTTTCGATGGCGGCGTCACGGAACACGGCCAGGGCCGAAGCCATCTTGCCGATTTCGTCCCCGCGCCTGATGCCGGGGATCTCGGAGGCCGTATCCCCGTCAGCCAGGCCGCGCATGCGTCGCTCCAGGGCCACCACGGGGCCCGACACCGACCGGCCGATCAACCAGCCCGCCGCCCCGACCGCCAGCAACACCAGAAAGGCCATGATGCCCAGGGCCAGGGCCGCCTTGCCGACGGCCGCGGCGATCTGGTCGGTATAGACGCCCGAGCCGATCACCCAGCCCCAGGGGGCGAAGCCCTTCACATAGGAGATCTTCGGCGAGGCCCCGTCCTGGTTCGGCTTGGCCCACTGGTAGTGGACGAAGCCCTCGCCGTCCTTCTGCACGACCGCGACGAATTCCTTGAACATCAGCACGCCGTCGGCGTCCTTGTTCTGGCTCAGGTCCTTGCCGTTCAGGGCCGGCTTCATCGGGTGCATCACCATGGTGGGATGCATGTCGTTGATCCAGAAATAGTCGTCCTGGCCATAGCGCATGGCGCCGACGGCGGCCTTGGCGGCGGCCTGGGCCTGATCGCGGGTCAGCCGGCCGGCGGCCTCTTCGCCCTGATAATAGGCGACGACGCTATGGGCGATCTCGACGGATTTCCTGGTGCGGTCGGCGATGTTCTCGCGCATCACCGAATCCAGCCGGAACAGGGCCAGGGCCGTCACGACCAGAAGGCCCGCCATCGTCACAAGCGCCAGCAGATTGATCCGCCCGCCGATCGTCAAGGCCTTCATCGTTAGCTCCGTAACCACAACCGGTTCAGGCCTAACGGACGAGGTTAAACACCCCCCTAGGGTCCGACTAAGTAAACATCCCTATGTGACAACGCGCCTCGGGCCGGCCTTACGGCGTCTTCCGATACTCCAGGAAGATCGGGACGGTGTCGCCCAGCCGCTTCTCCTCATAGCGGGTGACCACATGGTCCGCCGGTGGAACGAACGCGTCCCGATCCGCCGGCCCGATCCGCTCCAGCCCCGGCGTCCGCTCCAGCCGCTCCAGCGTCCATTCCGCATAGTCCCGCCAGTCGGTGACGAACCGCAGCGTCCCGCCGGGCTTCAGAATGCGGGCGAAGGCCTGGGCCGTCTCGTCCTGCAACAGGCGGCGCTTGTTGTGCCGGGCCTTGTGCCAGGGATCGGGAAACAGGATCAGCACCCGATCGACCGAGGCGTCGGGAAGGGCCTCGACCAGGTCGCGCGCGTCGTCGGCGTGGATGCGGACGTTCTCCAGCCCGCCTTCCTCGACATGGCGCAGGGCCGAGGCGACCCCGTTCAGAAAGGGTTCGCAGCCGATCACCAGGACGTCCGGCCGCCGCGCCGCCTGGGCCGCCATATGTTCGCCCCCGCCGAATCCGATCTCCAGCCAGACCTCGGCGGCCTCGGGCATCATCCTCAGGGGGTTCACCGGCCCCGCCTTCGGGTCCGGCGTGGCGATCCGGGGGAGCAGGGTCTCCATCAGGGCGGCCTGACGCGGCTTGATGGGTCGGGCCTTGATACGGCCGAACGACCGCAGCGGCCGCTCCAGATGCGGATTGTCGTCCTCGGGGGGCAGGTCGGGCTTCATCCGCCTGCCGTTAGCCGTCCGGAACCCCGGCGTCCATAAGCGACGCCTCAGCGCGTGGCGCCCGGCTTCCACTTGACGTCATTGGCGCCGTTGGCGTTGGCGCGGCGCCCGGCGACGAACAGATGGTCCGACAGCCGGTTCAGATAGCGCAGGGCCGCGCCGTTGACCGCCTGCCCCGCCTCGACCAGACGCACGGCGTCCCGCTCGGCGCGACGGCACACGGTGCGCGCCACATGCAGATGGGCCGACAAGGGCGAACCGCCGGGCAGGATGAAACTGTCCAGCGGCTTCAGGCTCTCGTTCATCCAGTCGATCTCCTGTTCCAGCCGCTCGACCTGGCTGTCCAGAATTCGCAGCGCCTCCCAGGCTGGGGGCGGGTCCAGCGGCGTGGCCAGATCGGCCCCCAAATCGAACAGTTCGTTCTGAATCCGCCCCAGCATGGCGTCGATCCGGTCGTTCTGGCCGCTGCTGAGCCGGGCCACCCCCAGGACGGCGTTCAGCTCATCCACCGCCCCATAGGCCTGGACCCGCAGATCGGTCTTGGACACCGGCGCGCCCGAGGCCAGCCGCGTCAGGCCCTCGTCCCCGGTCTTGGTGTAGATCTTGTTCAGCGTCACCATGGACGACCCCCGCTCAAGACGCCGTCGCCTTCCACAGCATGCCGATCACCAGAAGCAGGACCGCCAAGGCCTGCAATCCGACCCGCCAGCGCATCAGCCGGTTGGAATGGCTGCGCGCATAGGCGCCGCCGCGAAACAGAGAATACAGCCCCAGGCCCAGCGTCACCGTCACGGCGGCGATGGCGAGGAGGATCAGAATGTCCAGCATCTGCATGGACATCCTTTTAGGCGTGTCGCGCTTCCGGCGCCAGCATCGGTCGAATTGGCCGCCAGCTAAGCCATTGGTGACGATTTGTGGTGCAAGGTGCCGGGCATGACCGATCGCGCCGTCCGAAATCTCGATCACCTGAGGGGCTCGGCCTCCACCGCCCGCGTGCTGAACCTGCTGAAGGTGTGGGAAGAGAACGGCGACAGCCGGGCAGACGGCGCCCTGCGCAATCCCGACTGGGCCGCACGCCCGATCTTCCGCACCCCGGTGCTGAACCGATCCCTGATCATCAAACACCGGCTCCGACGCAACGAGACGGACCTGTTCACCGGCCGTCGCCATGTGGCGACCAAGGTGATCATTCCGATCGACGACGAGGATCTGAAGACCGGCGGCCGCTATGTCTTCGTCAATCAGATCGGCTTCGAACGGATGATGATGGAATCGTTCGGCGTCCCCGCGACCCACGCAGACATCGTCACCCTGCGCCAGATCGACCGCCTGCCGTCGCTCGACCCCTTTTTGCTTCGCGAACAGCTGCGCCGGTGCGGCCTGGAGCCGGCGCCCTGCTATTTCTCGATCAGCGAGAGCGATCTTCAGCGGATGACCACCTTCGTCCGGGGCGAGATCGAACCCCTGGTCAGCCTCAGCCTGGGCGCAGGCAACAGCGAAGCCGCCGATTCAGCGGCGCGGATGACGGCCAAGATCCTGTCCAACACCCCTGGCGACCAGCTGGAGGCCCTGCGCGAGACCCTGCGTCTGGCCCCGGAACAGTATCAGGAAGGGGTCTTCTGCTGGAAAGGCTTCCTCTACTACAAATGGACCCTGTCGACCCTGCTGGGCGAGGTGGCGGCCGTCGCCGAGGCGGTGCGCACCATCAAGCCGGTCGGTAAGGTCGATCGACAGGCCCGCGAATATCTGGACCGCAGCCGCGCCGTCCTGCGGGGCCGCATCATTCGCACCTGCGACGAGGTCAGCCGCACCCTCAGCGTCTATGACGACGCCTACGCCCGGCTGACGCGCGAGGGCAAACCCATCGCCTTCCGCGACTTCCTGCTGGACGCCCCGTCGATGTTCGCCCGCCTGGGCGACCAGCTGGGCGCGGTCCAGCACATCGTCAGCTATTGGCGTTTCCGCTTCGGCGCCGGCGCCCATCCGGCGGGGGTGGCCGAGCTGCTGGACATTTTCATGGACTTTGAAACCGGCCTTCTGGGGCGCGGCGAAAGCCCCGACGACATCATCGTCCTGGCGGCCTGAACGCCGCCGCGCCGGCGTCTCAGTGCGCCTCGTCCCAGTTGGGGGCGGCGCGGGCGTCGACGACCAGGGGCACGGTCAGGGCGACGGCGGGGTCCGAAGCGGTTTCCATGACCCGCTTGATGACGGGAATGGCGCGCTCAGCCTCCGCTTCTGGAGCCTCGAACACCAGTTCGTCATGGACCTGCAGCAGCATGCGGGTCTTCAGCCCCGCCTGGGCCAGGGCTGCGGGCATGCGGATCATGGCGCGGCGGATGATGTCGGCGGCGGCGCCCTGGATGGGGGCGTTGATGGCGGCGCGCTCGCCGAACTGGCGTTCGGCGCCCGATTTCGAGTGTATGGCGGGGATGTGGATCCGACGCCCGAAGACGGTGGAGACGAAGCCGGCCTGGCGGACCTCGGCCTTGGTCCTGTCCATATAGGTTCGGATGCCGGGGAAGCGGTCGAAATAGGTCTTGATGTATGCGCCGGCCTCGCCCTGATCGATGCCCAGCTGGGCGGCCAGGCCGAAGGCGGAGATGCCGTAGACGATGCCGAAATTGATGGCCTTGGCGCGGCGGCGGGTCTCGGACGGCATGCCCTCGACGGGGACGCCGAACATTTCGCTGGCGGTGGCGGCGTGGATGTCCAGCCCGGCCTTGAAGGCGCGTTTCAGCTCGGGGATGTCGCCGATATGGGCCAGAAGGCGCAGTTCGATCTGGCTGTAGTCGGCGCTGATCAGCAGATGGCCGGGGGCGGCGATGAAGGCCTGGCGGATTTCGCGGCCGGTCTCGGTGCGTATGGGGATGTTCTGGAGGTTGGGATCGCTGGAGGCCAGACGGCCGGTCGAGGCGGCGGCCAGCTGATAGGAGGTGTGGACGCGGTCGGTCCGGGGGTCGGCGGCGGCGATCAGGGCGTCGGTATAGGTGCCTTTCAGCTTGGACAGCTGTCGCCAGTCCAGAAGGACACGCGGCAGGGCGTGGGTCTGGGCCAGGTCCTCCAGAACGCTGGCGTCGGTGCCCCACTGGCCGGAGGCGGTCTTCTTCCCGCCCGGCAGATTCAGCTCGCCGAACAGGATGTCGCCGATCTGGCGGGGAGAGCCGATGTTGAAGGGACGGCCCGCAATCTCATGGGCCTGGGTCTCCAACTCGGCCATGCGCAAGCCGAATTCGCTCGACAAACGCTTGAGGCGGTCGGGATCGATGCGGACGCCGGCGGTCTCCATCTCGGCCAGGACGGCGGGCATGGGCCGTTCAAGGGTCTCATAGACGGTGGACAGGCCCTCGCGCGCCAGCCGGGGCTTTAGAATGCGCCACAGACGCAGGGTGACGTCCGCATCCTCGGCGGCGTAGGTGGTGGCCGACTTCAGAGCGACGTGCTTGAAGGATTTCTGGCTCTTGCCGGTCCCCGCCACGCTCTTGAAGGGTATCGGCTCGTGGCCGAGGTGGAGCCGCGCCAGCTCGTCCATCCCGTGACCGTGCAATCCGCCTTCCAGCACATAGGAGAGCAGCAGGGTGTCGTCATAAGGCGCGACCCGGATTCCGCGCCGCGCCATGACCGCCAGATCATATTTGGCGTTCTGCAGCACCTTCAGGACCGACGGGTCTTCCAGCAGCGACTTCAGCTTCGTCAGGGCCGTCGCCTTGTCCAGTTGCTGAATAGGCTCGCGCGGCTCGCCCGCTTCCCCGAACAGCCCGCCCTCGCCCGCCTGGGGCTCATGCTCATGGGTCAGGGGGATGTAGCAGGCCTGGTTCGGCCCGACCGCCAGGGATACGCCGCACAGGCCCGCATGGGTCGCTGACAGGGCGTCGGTCTCGGTGTCGAAGCCGACCACACCCGCCTCAGTCGCCCGCGCGATCCAGCGGTCCAAAGCCTCTTCGGTCTGGACGCATTCATAAGCGTCGAGATCGAAGGACTGCGCCTCGACCGGCCCGTCCGCCGTCTGGCCATAGCGGGGCGCCGCCACCGGGGCGTTCAGATTGGGCGTGCGTTTGGGCGCGAAGGCGGAGGTTTCGCTGGGCCCCGCCTTGCCGTCTCCGACCCGACGCTGCAGCGACCGGAACTCCATCTTGTCCAGAAAGGCCGACAGGGTCTCAGGATCGGGATCGCGCACGGCGAAATCCTCGATCGGCTCCGGCGCCGGCGCATCGCAGGTCAGGCGGACCAGTTCGCGCGACAGGCGGATCTGGTCGGCGAAATTGATCAGGGTCTCGCGGCGTTTGGGCTGTTTGATCTCCCCGGCCCGCGCCAGCAGGGTGTCCAGGTCGCCGTATTCGTCCAGCAACTGCGCCGCCGTCTTCGGGCCGATGCCGGGCGCGCCCGGCACATTGTCGACGCTGTCGCCGATCAGGGCCTGAAGATCGACCATCTTCTCCGGCCCTACGCCGAACTTTTCGAACACCTCGGGCTCGGCCAGACGCCGATCCTTCATCGGATCCCACATGACGACGCCGCCGCCGATCAGCTGCATCAGATCCTTGTCGGAGCTGACGATCACCGCCTCGCCTCCGGCGTCGCGGGCCTTGCAGGCATAGGTGGCGATCAGATCGTCGGCCTCATAGCCGGGCAGCTCGACGCAATGGACGCCGAAGGCCGCCGTCGCCTCGCGCACCAGAGGAAACTGCGGCACCAGATCCTCGGGCGCCGGCGGGCGGTGGGCCTTGTACTGGTCGTACAGGTCGTTGCGGAAGGTCTTTTCCGAATGGTCGAAGATGGCGACCAGATGGGTGGGGCCGTCGGCGCCCTTCATGTCCTTCAGCAGCTTCCACAACATGTTGCAGTAGCCCTGGACCGCCCCCACGGGCAGGCCGTCCGACTTTCGCGTCAGGGGCGGAAGGGCGTGATAGGCGCGGAAGATATAGGCCGAGGCGTCAATCATCCACAGCCGCAGGGCGGGGCCGTCCTGGGTGAGCGGGCGGTCCTGGGAGGGGGCGGCGTCGGGAGCGGAAGCGTCGGTCATGGCCGGAACATAGGCGGCCCGAGCCGCCGCGTCAGCCGTCAGAATTCCGTCCAGCTCGATCCCGGATCGCGCTGACCCGGCTGCGCCTGCTGCTGGCCCCAGGTCACGATCATGAACAGCTTGTGGCTGCGAATCCGGTACTGTCCGATCATCGGCAGAACCGCGCCCAGGGGCGCTCCGGTCTTGGCCTCATAGAGAAAGCCGGAGAATTCGGCCACGCCCGCCCGGTCCCGATTGCTGTAAACCGACAGCTCCGGCAGCGAGACGACGTTGAAATTCTCGTTGATCGGAATCCGCATTTCGGGAATGCCGAAGACGCGGCGCATCTGCTCCAGCGCCAGGGCGCCGGTGCGGATTTCGAACACGGCGTCGGCGTCCTCCCGGGTGCGGGTCAGCCGATAACCGGCGTCCGACAGGGCCCCGCGGATTGCGCTGATGGCGTACCGGGAGTTTTCGGTCTGGAAATAGGTCTCATCGACAAACACGGTCGCGCCGGTCGGAAGCGGCAGGGACAGGCCCTCCACCGCCTTGTCTGCGGCCCGGGCCAGCAGCAGGTTTTCGGTCGCCGTGCGGCCGATGTTGGATTCCGTGGTTGAGGCGCAGGCCGAGGCCAGAAGGGCTGTCATCGAAAGGGCGGCGACGAGGCGCGCCGACGTCGCGCGAAATCCGCCCATCACCAGCTCCCCGTATTGGGCATGGACGCCCAGGGCTCGGCCGGCGTCAGGGGCGGACCGTCCTGAAGCAGTTCGATCGAAATACCGTCCGGTGAGCGGACGAAGGCCATATTGCCGTCGCGCGGCGGTCGGTTGATCACCACGCCCCCGTCCATCAGCCGCTGACAGGCGGCATAGATGTCATCGACCTTATAGGCCAGATGTCCGAAATTGCGGCCGCCCTGATAGGTTTCCGGGTCCCAATTATAGGTCAGTTCCAGCTCAGGCGACCGTTCCGCCGCCGACTGCTCCAGATTCTTGGGCGCCGCCAGAAAGACCAGGGTGAAACGTCCCGCTTCATTCTCGGTGCGACGCACCTCCTGAAGCCCCAGCAGATCGCAGTAGAAATGCAGAGAGGCGTCGAGGTCGCGAACGCGGACCATGGTGTGCAGATAGCGCAACTCTGTCTCTTTTCAGTTCAAAGGCGGGGTCGAGCGTCTCTTACAGCGGCTGAGCGGCCAAACCGCAGCCAAACCGCAGCTTCAGTGCGCCTCGGCCGCGCGGGCGGCGGGGCTCAGATATTCGCTTTCGTCATGCGGCTGGGCCGACAGGACGAAGCGACGGTCGCAATAGCCGCATTCGACGAAATCATCCTCGCCCATGTCCATATAGACCAGCGGATGGCCCAGGGCGCCGCCGCCGCCGTCGCAGGCGACACGCTTTGTCGAGACCACGATCTCTTCGGGGGGCGGAATGATCGCATCGGGGTGACGGGGCGGCATTATTCGGCTCGTATCTTGGCGAGGAGGCGTCGGACGCATACCTATGCGGCCCATTCGGCGGCGTCAAACCGCCGCGCCCCTTCCTGTCCGATCAAAGCCCGACCGAATGACCGACGCCACCACCCTGCCCGACAACGCCATTGAGGTGCGGGGGCTCAAAAAGACCTACGCCGGCTCCAAGAAGGCCGCCCCCAAGACCGCCCTGCACGGCGTGGACCTGGCGGTGAAACGCGGGTCCGTCTTCGGACTCCTGGGTCCGAACGGCGCCGGCAAATCGACCCTGATCAACATCCTGGCGGGGGTGGTCAAGAAGTCCGAGGGGACCGTGACCATCTGGGGCCGCGACATCGACAAGGAGCCGCGCGACGCCGCTGCGGCCCTGGGCGTCGTCCCGCAGGAGATCGTCGCCGACGTCTTCTTCACCCCCCGCGAGTCGCTGGAGGTTCAGGCGGGCTTCTATGGCGTGCCCAAGAACGAACGCCGTTCCGACGAGCTCCTGGCGGCCCTGGGCCTGTCGGACAAGGCCAACGCCTATGTCCGCGCCCTGTCCGGCGGCATGAAGCGTCGCCTGATGGTGGCCAAGGCCCTGGTCCACAATCCGCCTATTCTGATCCTGGACGAACCGACGGCGGGGGTGGACGTCGAACTGCGCCGTCAGCTCTGGGCCTATGTGCGCCAGATCAACGCCGAGGGCGTGACCATCGTCCTGACCACCCACTATCTGGAGGAGGCCCAGGAGCTGTGCGACACGATCGCCATCGTCAATCGGGGCCGGGTGGTGGCCTGTGAGCCCACGCCCCAGCTGCTGCGCCGGCTGGACAGCCGCAATGTGGTGGTCACGCCCGAGACGCCGCAGAAGACCCCCCCGGCCCTGAACGGCTTCCAGGTCGCGCCGCGGGCGGGCGGAGCCTTCGCCGTGACCTATAAGAAGGGGCAGTCGTCGGTGGAGCAGGTGATCAATGCGGTCCGCGCCGCAGGCGTCACCATCGCCGACATCACCACCGAGGACCCCGACCTGGAGGACGTCTTCCTAGCCCTGACCTATGGGGACGCCAGTCAGGTCGATCCGACCAGGGACTAGAAGGGGGCGAAGACAATCAGACGACGGCGCCGAACGGCCCGCTCATGAAGGGGGCCTGTTAGAGGTCAAGAACCGGCGGATTCGTGCGACGCGAGCGAGAAAAAGGCGGCTCGCAAAGGGAGTGCGGCGGCCCCCGCCGCCGAGGCGTCGCCAAGGATCGGCGACGCCTCGACCTTCGGGACAGGGCGGCAATGCCCGCGACGTTGCGGGTTGGTGAAGCGCAGCCGTTCGATCAGGCGAAGAGCCAGGGCGTGAGGCAGCCGCCCGCCCAGGACGATCCCGCCGGGATCCAGCACGCCCGATATGGCGGAAAGCACCAGGTTTAGCGGCTGTTCCGCCGCGTCCAGCCACTGGTCGATGATCGGATGATCGGCGGGGAAGTCGGCCAGAAGGTCGCCGAGCGACGCCCACCGGTCGCCGTCGCCAGCCTGCATCATCCGGAGCAGGGCGGTCAGATTGGGTTGGAACCAGTCAACGGGTATGACAGAGGCGAACTCGCCTGCATTGCCGTTGTCGCCGCGCAGGGGTTCGCCTCGCACGACGACGCCACCGCCGAATCCTGCCGAGAAGTACAGATAGGCGAAATTGTCCAACCGGCGCCCGACGCCGAACATGGCCTCGCCGATGGCCGCCGCCGTGCCGTCGTTCTCGATCCACACCGGGCCGTCGAAGGCCTTGGAGAGAATCCCGTCCAACGGTTGAAGGGCCCAGGCGTCCAGCGCAGGCGGCGGGTTGAGGCGGGCCCCGTCACCGATGAAATATCCCGTCACGGCGGCGCCGACGCCGATCCTTTGAGAGGCGGACACGCCCGCCTGGGTTTCCAGATCTCTGACGAGCTTCTGCATCTCGGCGATGGCGGCCGTCAGGGACACGTCGCGGATCGGGATCTGGCGACGGGCCAGGATCGAGCCGCTCAGATCCATGACGGCTGCGGCGACGGCGTCGGTCATGACGGAGACGCCGACCGCGTGAAGCGCCTTTGAATTGAGACTCACGGGAAGACCCGGCTTCCCACGACCTGCCACGACGGGCGCGCCTTCGATCAGCAGGTCGCGCTGCAAAAGAGATTCGACCAACCGAGCGATCGACTGTTCCGTAAGCTCAGTGGCGCGCGCCAGTTGCGCGCGCGTCATCGGCCCGTCCCGGCGCAGCAGGGACAGCAGCCGACGTTCGTTGGCCGTCGCCGTGCGTACGCCGTCCTCACGCAGGAAACGCGGCGCGATTGATCCGTAACCGACTCCCACCATAGAGGGATGCATAGCGGAAACGGCCAGCCAAGCACCTACCTTATGGTCGGGGCGGCGCAGGAATCCACCGCACCTTGTACAAATGCATGTCGTTGATCGGGACACGGACGACGCGGCCGTCTTGCATGACCGAGAAGCCGAACGCCCACCAACGTTCCTCAGCCTTGACCCAGGCCAGACGACCCTCGGCGTCGACGTCGACGGATTTGACCTGCAGCGCAGGATTCAGCGGCTCCAGAGCCTTGAAGGCGTTGGCTTCGGGATCGAAGCGCCAGGCTCCGTCGTGGGTCGTGACCAGATAATCCGATCCGTCGGCTGCCCTGGACAGATCATGTCCGTCGCGGGCGCCGGGCAGCGTCCACCGCGCCGTCTCCTGAAGTCGCGGCTCGTCACCCTCCCAATCCACCAGGGCGAAGGCCTGGATGGTGTCGTGCGATAGGGCGAAGAGACGTTGACGCTCTGCGTCCCAAACCGCCCCATGACCCGACGGCAATGGCAGGCTGAGAACCGGCTTTTCGCCGTCCGTGAGATCGTAAACGTTCAGTCGATCACCCCTGTCGTGAATCGAGAGCGCCACGGCGATGCGATCGCCGGGCAGGACGGCGGCCGAATGCGCCATGGGCGCTTCAGCGCGAAAAAGCACGTCTCCAGACGCACCGTCCAGCAGTACCACGCCCCCCGTTGAGGCTGTGATCAGCACACGACCATCGGCGACGGGCTTGCACTCATCGATCTTTTCCAAGAGCCCCGCGCGAAACCCCTGCGGCAGGTTTTCGGCCTCCGAGGCGTCCCAGCGCCAGGTCTCGCGCGGTCCTTCGGCGGCGAGTTCATAGCGCCGGACCTGATCATCTCCACAGGCCAGAAGGGCGGGCGAAGCGGAGAGCGCCGATGCGAGGGTGAAGAGGGCGGAGAGGATCATGGAGGCTCCTGAAAGTGACCCGGAACCTATAACGACGGATCATGTCATAAATATCTCACTATGAGTGAGTAAATGGAGCGCATCCCGATCACG
This sequence comes from Brevundimonas sp. GW456-12-10-14-LB3, assembly GCF_059424365.1. Classification (NCBI taxonomy): domain Bacteria; kingdom Pseudomonadati; phylum Pseudomonadota; class Alphaproteobacteria; order Caulobacterales; family Caulobacteraceae; genus Brevundimonas; species Brevundimonas sp. GW456-12-10-14-LB3. The sequence continues at coordinate 17,837 of NZ_JBWKZJ010000033.1, read as the reverse complement.
GAGGCCCACATGTCGGTTCGCCACTCTTCGCTTCGTCAACTCTGGTTGGCGTCCACCGTTCTCTTCGCAACGCCGACGGTGGCCCAGACGGTCCCGACCGCTCCCGCCGCCCAGTTGGATGAGATCGTCGTCACCGGGGTTCGACTACAGGCGCAGAACGAAATCTCGACGAAGCGCACGGCCGCGATCATCTCGGATTCGATCAGTTCGGACGAAATCGGCAGCTTGCCGGACTTTGGTCTGGGCGAGGCGCTCGAACGGGTTCCAGGGGTCTCGACGGTTCAGAACAATGACCGCGGCGAAGCGCAGTTCTTGTCCATTCGCGGCTTGAACGCCGATTACAATCTGGTCCAGGTCGATGGGGTCGCCCTTCCGGCCAACGAACTCGGGCGCCGCAACGTTTCGCTCGACGTCATCCCCTCGTCGCTGGCGCGGCGGGTCGATGTCTCCAAGTCCGTGACCCCGAACATGAACGGAAACGCCATCGGCGGCGCGGCCGACCTCGTGACCCGCAGCGCCTTTGACGGACGCGGCGATCTGTTCATCGCTGGACGGTTCGATATTGGCGTTTGGGACAACGAACGGCATTTCAGAGACGGCGGACCGTCCGGTCAAGGCGAGGTCGTGGTCTCCAACACCTTCGGGCCCAACAACCGATTTGGCTTCGTCGTGTCGGCGAGCCGCTATATCCGCGATTCTTCGTCACTGAACTCGGCCGTCGACAACTATAGTTTCTTTGATCCGGTCACCCATGCGCGACTGGCTGTGACGGCGCCGGGTCTGGATACGGCGGACGTCGCGCCTCAGCGTCGTCGTTGGCTGGCCTACGACAACGTGCGTAAGCGAGAGGGCGTGTTCGGCAAGTTCGAATACCGTCACGGCGGCCTGGAGGCGCGCCTCACGGCGGCGGACTTCACCCATACCAACGATGAGGACCGCCAGAGCAACATCCTGATAGCGAACGGCAATCCGGTATCGGCCAGCATTTCCGCCACGGGGGGAAGCGTGACTTCCGCCAACGCCCAAGTCGATCTGGTCCAATATGACCAGGCGCGCGGCATCCGATATGTCGATTTCCGGGTGCGCTGGGCGCCCGGCGCGCGTCAGTTCGTCGACTTCGGCTTGAACGACGCCGTGGCCACCTACCGCCAGGACGCGCATCTGGCGACTTATCGCATCGCCAATACGACGATCCTCGCCTTCTCCTATGACATCGAGCGGGGCGCGTTTCCTTATTTCGACGTGGCCAACCCGGCCTTCGCCTTCGATCCCGCCAACTACCGGCAGTTTGAATACGGCACGACGCTGGACGACGCCCGCGAACAGGCCAAAACCGCGCATCTCGACTGGGGGTTCAACGTCGATCGAAGCGACCGCGGCCTGGGTCTGCAGATAGGCGCCTATGCGCGTCGCCTTGAGCGCAGCTACGATAGGGGCGTTGACAACTACCGGCCGCTGAGCTCCAGCGACTATCGCCTGTCCGCAGTAGGCCGGTTGTCCGACTACTCGCCCTTCAATGCGCGGGGGACACGAATTCTGATCGTTGATCCAGGCCTGGCCCGGGCGTTCTTCGAAGCCAACCGAGCGGGTTTCGCGGCGACCCCGACGAATGCGGCCGGCAGCATCTCCGCCGACTATGACATCGACGAGGATATTGACGCGGGGTACGCCATGGCGCGGTTCGGCGCCGATCGCCTCACCGTCTCAGGCGGCCTGCGCTACGAGCACACGAAACTCCGGTCCGGTTCCGCCGCCCTGACCGCCGGCGCCTACCTTTATGGCGTTCAGGAGACAGACTATGACGACTGGCTTCCGTCATTCCAGGCCAACTATGATCTGACCGAAAACCTGAAAGTCCGCGCCGCCTGGAGCCGGACCATTGGGCGGGCCAACTATGACGACCTCGCTGCGCGCGAAGTGCGGACGGTCAACACCGAGGGCGACTACACCATTCAGGGCGGCAATCCCTTTCTCAAACCGCGCCGGTCGAATAACGCGGATCTGAGCCTGGAATATTACGCGGGCCGTGACACCATGGCCTCGGTCGGCGTTTTCGAGAAGGATGTTTCGGACGAGATCATCGTCCTGCGGTCCACGGCAGACGAAATCATCGACGGCTCGCTGGAATCCGTCACTCGCGTACGTCCCGTCAACGCTGGCGACTTCAAGGTCCAGGGGATCGAATTCAACCTGGTGGTTTCGCGCATGGACTTCCTGCCGACCCCGTTCCAAGGGTTAGGGGTGTCCGCCAATCTGACGTTGTTGGACGGGACGCCGCCCAGTGTCGCCATGAGCGACTTCACGCAACGTCGCCTGCCGGGGCTGTTCGAGAGCGCTGACCCGGTCGTCAACCTCAAGGTCTTCTACATCTCAGGCCCCTTCACGGTGCAGGGCGCCTGGAATCATGTCGGCGACATGCTCTATTCGGTGTCCAGCAGCGACCCGCTGCAGGACCGGATCGTTGAAGCCAATGACAGGTTCGACGCCCAGGCCCGGTATCGCCTGAGCCGGAACCTCACGCTCGTCGCCCAGGCCAAGAACCTGACCAACGAACGCCGCCGCAGAATGTTCGGCCCCGACTTCGGCCTCTTGCGCGAGGAGCTCGACAACGGCCGCGCCTTCTATGCCGGCGCATTGTTCAGGTACTAGTTCAGCTCAGCCAGAAATTCGAAAATGGCCGCCTTGGCCTCCGGCTCGTCCAGCATGGGGGCGTGGCCGATCTGGGGAACCTCGACATAGGCCATGTCCGGCGCCGCCTTACGCATGCGCGCGGCGATGTCGGCGCTGAGCAGGTCCGAGACGCCGCCGCGCACCAGCAGGGTCGGCCGGTTGCGGGCCAGCCGCCGGAACATGGGCCACAGATTGGGAACCAGGGCCTTGGCGCCCGCCGCCCGGATGGGCACGGAGATGTCGGGATCATAGTCCAGGCCGATCTCGCCGTCCGGCCCCTGGCGGAAGATGCGTCGCGCGAAGGCGTCCCAGTCCGCATCCGAATAGTGGGGGAAGGTGACGGCGTTGATCCGCTTCGCATAGGCCGTCGCGTCCGCCCAGCTGTCGATCTCGACCGGCTGTCCGCTGTAGGCGGCGATGCGCGCCAGGCCCTCGGGCGCCACTTCCGGGCCAATGTCGTTCAATATGGCGGCGACCACCGCCTTGGGCCGCAGGGCGGTCAGGGCCATGGTGATCAGCCCGCCCATGGAGGTGCCCATGAAGACCGCTCGGCCCACGGCCGCCTGGTCCATCAGCGCCAGCACGTCGGCCGCATAGACGTCCGGTCGATAGGTCATCGGATCGGGCGCGCGGTCCGACAGTCCGCGTCCGCGCACATCGACCGCCAGGACCCGCCGCCCGCTCTGGGCCAGAAGCGGGGCTATCGCTTCGAAGTCGGCGCTGTTTCGCGTCAGCCCGTGGATGGCGATGACCGGCGGCCGCGCCGGGCCGGGACCGGGCGCATAGTCGCGGGCGAACAGATCCAGGCCGTCCGGCGATTTCCAGCGACGTTCGACATAGGCGGCGGCCATAGTCACGGGCGGTCTCCTTGAACCGAGAAGCCGCCACAGTAATTCACCGCGCGACGAATTGCGATGGCCTCAGCCGCCGAGCAACTCCTTCACAAAGACGTCCAGGTCGCCGCCCTCGAACAGAAAACCCGAGACCCCGGCGGCTCGGGCCGCCGCCATGTCGGTCTGCTGGTCGCCGATCATGAAGGACCGCGCCGGATCGATCTGATGGTCCGCGATCGCCCTCAGCAGCATGCCGGGGTTGGGCTTTCGGTCAGGGTGATCCGGATGGCGATAGCGTTCGTCCTGGGCGTCGGCATGGAAGGGACAGGCGTAGACGGCGTGGATCACCGCCCCGTCCTGGGCCAGCCGTCTGGTCAGCAGACCGTTGAACGCATGCATCTGATCTTCGCTGAACAGACCGCGCGCGACGCCCGACTGGTTGGTGACGATCACCGCCAGATAGCCCAGCCGATTCAGCCGGCGCACCGCCGCCGAGGCGCCGGGAATCAGTCTCAGATGCTCAGGCAGATGCGGATAGCCCGAATCCTCGATCAGAACCCCGTCGCGATCCAGAAAAACCGCGGGAACACCAGTCATGCGTCTTGTCTCGAACGTAGCCGTATCGACGCCGCAAGGCGCGGCGCGAAGGGACGGTTAGAAAAGGAACCTGGCTTAGGATGAGGACAAGCCGGCGCCAAGAGCGGTCGAACACCGCCCTAGAGCATGATCGTTTCAGGCGGAGCCGCGAGGCGGTTCCTCCTCAACGGATCAGGCTCTAACGTTGCAAAGGGCAACGCGAAGTGACGCAGCCCCGTTTGGCCCCTGGGACTGATCTTGCTAGGAGGGCGGCCATCCTCGCGGCCGATCCGTCGGTCCGCCGCCCCCGAATCACCGTGGAGAGCGCCCGCATGATCCCCTTCATTGACCTCCAGGCCCAGCGCCTGCGCCTCTCCGGCAAGATCGAGGCCGCCGTCCAGGAGGCCGTCGTCGGCGGCGCCTGGGTCATGGGGCCCCAGGTCCGTCAGTTCGAGGCCGACCTGGCCGCCTTCGGCCAGGCCAAGCATGCGCTCGGCTGCGCCAACGGCACCGACGCCCTGATCCTGCCGCTGATCGCCTGGGGCATCCGCACCGGCGACGCTGTCTTCTGCCCCAGCTTCACCTTCACCGCCACGGCCGAGGTCGTGCCCTGGCTGGGCGCCTCGCCGGTCTTCGTCGACGTCGACGCCCGCACCTACAATATGGACCCGGCCAAGCTCGAGGCCGCCATCGAGGCGGTCGAGGCGGAGGGGCGCCTGACGCCCAAGGTGGTCATCGCCGTCGATCTGTTCGGCCAGCCGGCCGACTATCCCGCCATCCGGGCCATCTGCGACCGCCACGGTCTGAAGCTGATTTCGGACTCGGCCCAAGGCTTCGGCTGCACCCTGAACGGCGCCCATCCCCTGAACTGGGCCGACGTCACCACGACCAGCTTCTTCCCGGCCAAGCCGCTGGGTTGTTACGGCGACGGCGGAGCCGTGCTGACCAACGACGACGACCTGGCCCAGGAGATGGACTCCCTGCGCGTCCACGGGAAGGTCGTGGCCAAGGACCTGGAGGCCGGGGCGGCCGCCTTCGCCCATGACCCTAAATATCTGGCCATGCGCATCGGCATGAACAGCCGGCTGGACACCATCCAGGCCGCCGTCCTGATCGAGAAGCTGAAGGTGTTCGGTCAGGAGATCGAATGGCGCAACCGGATCGCCGCCCGCTACAATGAACGTCTGGCCCCCCATGTCTCGGCCGTGCCCCATGTCATCGACGGCGGCGTGTCCGTCTGGGCCCAGTACACGATCGAGCATGCGGACCGCGACGGCCTGGCCGCCCATCTGAAGGAACAGGGCGTGCCCACCGCCGTCTACTATCCGGTGCCCATGCACCTGCAGCCGGCCTACCAGCGGTTCCCCCAGGGCGCCGGCGGCCTGCCGGTCACCGAGCGGCTGAAGGATGCAGTCCTCAGCCTGCCCATGCACTCGGACCTGGATGAGGCGACCCAGGACCGGATCATCGCCGCCGTCGCCGGCTACAAGGGCTGAACCATGCCGAACACCCCCGTCCTCAAGTTCGGCGTCGCCGGCGTCGGCGTCATGGGCCGCAACCATGCCCGCGTCGCGGCCGAGATGCGCGAGTTCGACCTGACCACGGTCTTCGATCCCGATGCGGTCGTCGCCGAGGGCGTTGCGGCCGCCTATGAGGCGACCCCGGTCACGACGGCCCAGGCCTTCGTCGACGCCGGCCTGGACGCCGCCGTCGTCGCCACGCCCAACCGCTTCCACGCCGAAGTCGGGGTGGCCCTGTTGGAAAAGGGCGTCCACGTCCTGGTCGAAAAGCCCATCGCCGCCACCGTGGCCGACGCCCAGCGGATGATCGACGCCGCCCGCGCCAATGACCGCGTCCTGATGGTCGGCCAGGTCGAGCGGTTCAACCCGGCCGTCGAGACGGTCAAGCGGGCCGTCGCCGACGACGAGATCATCTCCATCCAGATCACCCGCGTCGGCCCCTTCCCGCCCCGCATGGGCGAGGTCGGGGTGGTCATCGACCTGGCGGTTCACGACATCGACATCATCCGTCACCTGACCGGCTCGGAAATCACCGAGGTCCAGCCGCAACTGGCCCGCACCCGCGCCGAGCGCGAGGACACGGCCCTGCTGCAGTTCCGGCTGGACAACGGGGTGATCGCCCACATCACCACCAACTGGGTCACCCCCTACAAGACCCGCACCCTGCAGGTGGCCACCAAGACCAAGTTCGTCGTCGCCGACCTGATCACCCGCCAAGTCACCGAATATTTCGGCCAGCAGCCTGACGGTTCCTATTCGACCAAGATGCTGAACAGCTGGCCCGCCGAACCGCTGAAGAAGGAGCTGGAGGCCTTCGCCCGCGCCATCCATACCGGCGAGACCCCGGCGGTGACCGGCGAGGACGGCCTGCGCAATCTGGAGGTCGCCCTGCGCTGCCTGGGTGAACACTGATCGGGGCGAGGCCTAAAGTCGCCGCAATGGAGAGGAAGGAAAGAGGCATGCGCACGCCCCTCGCCGCCCTGTCCGTCGCCCTGTTGACCGTGTCGGCCGCCGCCCCGGCCCAGGCCGACACCCGCTACTTCTCCTACAACGCCTCGGATCGGATCACCCAGGCCCTGACCAAGGGGATCACCCTTCAGGTGCGGCGCGGCCTGTTCGGCGCCGTCGCCATAGAGCGGCTGTTCTCGACCACCGCCCGTGGATCGGCCGACCTGGCGCGCGGCGGCCCCGATGCAGCCCGGCGGATCCTGCCGGAGGACGCCCGAGGCGCGGACCTCTATGAAGTGCAGCAGATCGGCGACGGGCGCGGTCTGGCCCGCGCCCTGTGTCCGGGGGCCGACCAGGTCTGGCTGGCGGCAAGCCGCATTCGCGCGCCGCGCCCCCTGACCCTGAATGCGGTCGGTCGCTGGGCCGACGGAACCCACCGCCATTGCGTGACCCTGACCTATGAATGGCGTGGAGAGTGGCAGACGGCGCCGGCCTCGCCGTTTGCCGACGCCCCCGGCGCCTGATCTGGCGAACCCGCCTTCCAACCGCACCGCTTGATCGCCTAGTCTGGCGATCGACCGAACCTTCGGAGATGACGGCGATGCGATGGGCCCTGCCCCTGGTGGTTTTAGTCGGCCTTGTCGCCGCTCTTCTGACCTGGACCCGGCCCGGTTCGGCCGCGCCGCCGGCGACCAACGTCCCGATGGTGGTCTATCTTCTGGACAACGGCTTTCATTCCGATCTGGCCCTGCCCCGCGCCGCGCTTGAACGACGAGGCGGCGCCCTGGGACGGGCGGTTGAGACCCTGGCGCCGGGTGACTGGATTCTGGTCGGCTGGGGCGACGCCCGATTCTATGTCGATCAGAGCCCGATCTCCGACCGCCTGTCCGACGGCGCGCGCGCCTTCTTCCGGCCCGGCAATCCGTCCGTCGTCATGTTGGACCCGGAGGCGGACGACCCGCGCGCGCGACACGCCCCCGATCGGCGGGCCGCCCTTCATCTGACGCCCGTCGCCTTCGACCGGATGGCGGATCGGATCGAGGCGTCGCTGGACCTGTCGAGCGGCGCGCCCCGCGTCGCCGCCGCCCGCCCCGGCGACGACGCCCGCTTCTTCGCCAGCCGTGAAACCTTTTCCATCCTGCATCTTTGCAACCACTGGACGGCCGGCGTCCTGAACGCCGGCGGCGTGACGATCCGCCCCGCGCGGTCGATCTTTTCCAGCGAGGTGATGCGGTCCGTCCGGGCCGCAGAACTGGACACGGCGGTCCCACACGCCTAGACCGCCCGCCTTTCGCTTATCCGGCCGGGTCCGAACCCCGGCGGGCGATGAAGAAGGAGCGGCCGATGGCCCGTAAGCAACACACCCGAAATTCATCCGGCCTTGCCGGTCCCAGCCAGCGCCAGCTGCGCGCCGGCGAACTGATCCGCCACGCCCTGGTCGACATCCTGCGCGAGGAGGACATCCACGACGAGGCCCTGGCCGGGGTCTCGGTCACCGTGACCGAGGTCCGCCTGTCGCCGGACCTGAAACACGCCACCTGTTTCGTCGAGCCCCTGGGCGCGGGCGTGGAGACCGCCCCGGTCGCCGGCCATGAGAGCGAGATCATCAAGGCGCTGAACGTCCACGCCAAGTTCCTGCGCGGCCAGCTGGGCCGCCGGCTGGACATGAAGTTTACTCCCGACCTGAAGTTCCGCCACGACGAGAGCTTCGACGCCGCCAGCCACATTGACCGTCTGTTCGACGACCCCCGCGTCCGCGCCGATCTGGAACGCCGCGACGAGGACGAGGGCCAATGATCGTGTGGTGCGCCCGGTTCTCCACCTTAGCGCTTGCGGCTTTGGTGTCAGGATGCGGAAGCATCAATGAAGGAAACCCTTTGCTACTGCCTCTCGCTATACCCGTGATCGTCGGGGCCGAGGCGGCGATGATGCTCGGCAACCCGAACAACGGTGCGTCCCGCATAGAATTTCTTCCCCCAACCTGGGATCCCTTCGTCGGCGATGGTGCTTGGACAGACTCTCGTGGGCAGCGCCTGATCGTCGGCGATGGTCGCGTTCGCGCTGAATTCAAGAAGTGCATCTTAAGCGCGCGCCTCGCTGGAGCACGCACAGCGACCGACCGATCCGGACTTCAGTATCCTCTCGAAGAAGTCGTCCTCACGTCCAATGATCAGGATGGATGTCAAAATTGGCCGGTTCCCGCAAAGGTCGATATCGAGATGTGGCGGACTCCGGGCTATCAAGACGAAATCCAGGTGAGTTTTTCTAACCTGGGGCTGACAATGATCTATTATCCGAAGGGCAAGTGATGGGCCGTCGGAAGAAGGGCGACGTCGTCGACGGCTGGGTCTGCCTGGACAAGCCGTTCGAGATGGGTTCGACCGAGGCGGTCAGCCGCATCCGCCGCCTGTTCAACGCCAAGAAGGCCGGTCACGCCGGGACCCTGGACCCGCTTGCCAGCGGCGTCCTGCCGATCGCCTTGGGCGAGGCGACCAAGACCGTGCCGATGATGATGGAGGCGAAGAAGGTCTATCGCTTCACCATCAACTGGGGCGTCTCGACCGACAGCGTGGACCGGGAGGGCGAGATCATCGGCCGCTCCGACGTGCGCCCGACCCTGGACCAGGTGAAGGCCGCCCTGCCGGCCTTCGTCGGCGAGATCGACCAGACCCCGCCGCGCTTTTCCGCCATCAAGGTGGACGGCGCCCGCGCCTATGATCTGGCCCGCGACGGGGTGGATTTCGAACTGCCGTCCCGGCGGGTGGTCATCCATTCGGCCGAGGCGACGGCCGCGCCGGACGCCGATCATGTCGAGATCCGCATCCTGACGGGCAAGGGCGTCTATGTCCGTTCGCTGGCGCGCGACCTGGCCCTGGCCCTGGGCGCGGAGGGTCATGTGTCAGCCCTGCGGCGCGAGCGGGTCGGGCCCTTCAGCACGGAAAACGCCGTCACTCTGGATTCTCTGGAGGAAATGGTGCATAGGGGCGCCGCCTCGGAAGGCTTGCTTCCCGTCGCGACCGCTCTGGACGACATCCCGGATCTGGCCGTGACGGAACAGGACGCCTTCTCGCTTCGGCAGGGACGACCGATCGTTCTGCTCCCCCGTCAGGTGGAAACCCTCAAGACCCGTCTGTCGGACGGCTCGCGAACGGTTTCAGCCTTCCAGGGCCAGACCCTCGTCGCCCTCTGTCAGTTGCGGGCCGGCCGGTTAGAACCCGACCGCGTTTTCAATCTCCAAGGTTCGTAAGAACCAGGGACCCAGCGGCCCTCAAGCAGCGCGAAGCGCGGTAGGGCCACGAAAGGACTCCTTCGATGTCGATCACTGCTGAACGCAAGAACGAAATCATCGCCGACAACGCCCGCACCGCCGGCGACACCGGCTCGGCCGAGGTTCAGGTCGCGATCCTGTCGGAGCGCATCGCCAACCTCACCGAACACTTCAAGACGCACAAGAAGGACAACCACTCTCGCCGTGGCCTTCTGAAGATGGTGTCGCAACGCCGCCGTCTGCTCGACCACCTGAACAAGGTCGACGCCGACCGTTATCAGGCGCTCATCGCCAAGCTGGGCCTGCGTCGCTAAGGGCGCGGCTCCGTGTAAGACTGTATGACGAGGCGCGGGCGGTCACGTCCGCGCCTCGTTGTGCGATTAGAACCGACCTGCGCGCCGCAGGACTTTAACGGCGCAGACGCGAGGGCCGAGCCGGTCCTCACCCGGGTCTCCGCGATGGCGCGGCGGCCTTTGGATCGAAGGACTGAACGCCGACGCATCCGCCCAATGATGGGACCCCGCTCGGAATACGCCGTCCGGGATACGAAAGACGAAATATGTTCGATATCAAACGCAAGACGATCGAGTGGGCCGGACGCCCGCTGACTCTGGAGACGGGCCGCATCGCCCGCCAGGCCGACGGCGCCGTGCTGGCGACCTATGGCGAGACCGTGGTTCTGGCCACCGTCGTCTACGGCCGTTCGCCCAAGCCGGGCCTGGATTTCTTCCCCCTGACGGTCAACTACCAAGAAAAGACCTTCGCCGCCGGCAAGATCCCGGGCGGCTACTTCAAGCGTGAAGGCCGTCCGACCGAGAAGGAGACCCTGGTCTCCCGCCTGATCGACCGCCCGATCCGCCCCCTGTTCGTGAAGGGCTTCAAGAACGAGACCCAGGTCGTCGTCACCGTGCTGCAGCACGACCTGGAGAATGATCCGGACGTCCTGGGCATGGTCGCCGCCTCCGCCGCCCTGACCATTTCCGGCGTGCCCTTCATGGGTCCGATCGGCGCCGCCCGCGTGGGCTTCATCGACGGCGAGCTGGTGCTGAACCCGACCGTGGATCAGATGGAAGGGTCCGACCTGGATCTGGTGGTCGCCGGCACCCAGGACGCCCTGATGATGGTGGAATCCGAGGCCAAGGAGCTGTCGGAAGAAACCATGCTGAAGGCCCTGATGTTCGCCCACGCCGGCATGCAGCCGGTGATCGACGCCATCATCGACCTGGCCGAACACGCCGCCAAGGAGCCGTTCGACTTCCAGGCCGAAGACCATTCCGACGTCGTCGCCGCGATCAAGAAATTGGTCGGCGAGGAGATCAAGGCCGCCTACGCCCATCCGGGCAAGTACGAGCGCCGCTCGGGCGTCGACGCCGCCAAGAAGAAGGCCGCCGAAGCCCTGGTGAAGACCGACGAGAACCCCGAGGGCGTCGACAGCTCCAAATTCTCGGCCGCCTTCAAGGAATGCGAAGCCGAGGTCCTGCGTCGCGACATCATCGAGAACGCTCACCGCGTCGACGGCCGCGCCCTGGACAAGGTCCGCGCCATCGTGTCGGAAGTCGGCGTCCTGCCGCGCACCCACGGTTCGGCCCTGTTCACCCGCGGCGAAACCCAGGCCCTGGTCGTCGCCACCCTGGGCACCGGCGAGGACGAGCAGTACATCGACAGCCTGCAGGGCACCTATAAGGAAAGCTTCCTGCTGCACTACAACTTCCCCCCCTATTCGGTGGGTGAAGCCGGCCGCATGGGTTCGCCCGGTCGTCGCGAAATCGGTCACGGCAAGCTGGCCTGGCGCGCCATCCGTCCGATGCTGCCCAAGAAGGAAGACTTCCCCTACACCATCCGCCTGGTCTCCGAGATCACCGAGTCGAACGGCTCGTCCTCGATGGCCACGGTCTGCGGTTCGTCCCTGGCCCTGATGGACGCCGGCGTTCCGCTGGTCCGTCCGGTCTCGGGCATCGCCATGGGTCTAATCCTGGAGCCGTCGGGCGAGTTCGCCATCCTGTCGGACATCCTGGGCGACGAAGACCACCTGGGCGACATGGACTTCAAGGTCGCCGGCACCTCGGAAGGCATCACCTCGCTGCAGATGGACATCAAGGTCCCCGGCATCACCGAGGAGATCATGAAACAGGCCCTGACCCAGGCCTCGGCCGGCCGTCTGCACATCCTCGACGAGATGTCCAAGGCCATGGACGCCCCGCGCGCCTCGCTGGGCGAGCACGCCCCCAAGATCGAAACCATCAAGATCGCGGTCGACAAGATCCGTGAAGTGATCGGTTCGGGCGGCAAGGTGATCCGCGAGATCGTCGAGAAGACCGGCGCCAAGGTCGACATCGCCGACGACGGCACGATCAAGATCGCCGCCAACGACCAGGAGAAGATCGACGCCGCCAAGGCCTGGATCCAGTCCATCGCCTCGGAACCGGAAGTGGGCGCCATCTACTCCGGCAAGGTGGTCAAGGTCGTCGACTTCGGCGCCTTCGTGAACTTCTTCGGCGCCAAGGACGGCCTGGTCCACGTGTCCCAGATCGCTCTGGAACGCGTCGCCAACCCGGCCGACGTCCTGTCCGAAGGCCAGGAGGTCAAGGTCAAGTTCCTGGGCTTCGACGACCGCGGCAAGACCAAGCTGTCGATGAAGGTCGTGGATCAGACCACCGGCGAAGACATCACCGACAAGATCAACGCCGAACGCGCCGAACGCGGCGAAGAGCCCCTGTCGGAAGACACCGGCGGCCGTCCCAAGCGCGAAGGCGGCGATCGCGGCCGTCGCCGTCGCGACTGAGCCTCGCTTGAGGTTTGAATGACGAAGGCCCCGCCGGCGACGGCGGGGCCTTTTTCATAGGGCCTGTTTCACGGCTTTGGCGGCGTCGCGCAGCGGTTCCGTCCAGAACGATCAGGCTCTGCGGCTGTCTCAAGAGCGGCATTCGGCGGGCGGGTCCTTGTCCCAAAGCTTGCAGGACCGGTCGATCTCGCCCTGGATCAGGGCGCAGGGATTGTCGGCGTTACAGGGCGGATGGGTGGCCGGGCTCACCTGGATGCAGCGCTCGACCAGGCGCGACGCCGCCGCCTCGCCGATATCCGCGCGGCATGCGGTCTGGGCTGCGAGGCCTCGTTCAGCGCCCGTATCGGGCTGATCCGAAGACGCCGGACCCGGAGCCGTCTCTGCTATGGTCTGCGCGCCCGAACCGGGGTCCGCAGCGGGCGCGGTCCTGTCCTCCCCGGACTGGCAGGCGGCGACCGCGAGGGCGGCCGACAGGGCGAAACAGGCGGACAGGAAAGGGCGCATCGACATCTCCGGGCTGAGGGTCATAGCCACGATGACCCGCCTGTTGAACGCACGAAACTCCTTAAGGCCGCACCGCCTCCAGCGCCGCCTTCTGCAGGGCGAACAGTTCGGCGCAGCCGGTCTCGGCCAGGGCGAACAGGCGGTCGAACTCGGCGCGGGTGAAGCCGCGCTTTTCGCCCGTGGCCTGGATCTCGACGATCTGGCCCGAACCGGTCAGGACGAAGTTGGAATCGGCCTCGGCCTCGGAATCCTCTTCATAGTCCAGGTCCAGCACCGGAACCCCGTCGCAGACGCCACAGGAGACGGCCGCCACCTGGTCCAGGATCGGGTCGGACTTCAGCACGCCTTCGTCGCGCAGATAGTTGAGGGCCGAGGCCATGGCGACCCAGGCGCCGGTAATGGCGGCGGTGCGGGTGCCGCCGTCGGCCTGGATCACGTCGCAGTCCAGCACCACCTGACGCTCACCGAGCGCCTTCAGATCGACGACGGCGCGCAGGCTGCGGCCGATCAGGCGCTGGATCTCCTGCGTCCGGCCCGTCTGTTTGCCGGCGGCGGCCTCGCGGCGGCCGCGGGTGTGGGTGGCGCGGGGCAACATGCCGTATTCGGCGGTGACCCAGCCCTGGCCCTTGCCGCGCATCCAGCCGGGAATGCTTTCCTCGACCGAGGCGGTCACCAGAACCTTGGTGTGGCCGAAGCTGATCAGGCACGAGCCCTCGGCGTAGCGGTTGACGCCGGTCTCGATGGTCACGGGACGCAGCTGGGCGTCGGTGCGTTGCGAATGGCGCATGAGATGAGTCCTTGGAAGCTGGGGCGGCGGTGATTATCCTGAAAACGTGAGCCTGTATGCCCCCAAAACCCCGCCGTTCGACGGCGGTCCGGCGACGGGCCAGTCCCTGGCGGGGCTGGCGGGGCTGGACGCGCGGGCGCGGGACATCTTCCGGCGCATCGTCGAATCCTATCTGGAGACCGGCGAGCCGGTGGGGTCGCGCACCCTGTCGCTGGGCGGCATCGCCCTGTCGCCGGCCTCGATCCGCAATACGATGCAGGATCTGACCCTGGCCGGGCTTTTGGCCTCGCCCCACGCCTCGGCGGGGCGGATTCCCACCCATGCGGGTCTGCGGCTGTTCGTCGACGGCCTCTTGGAGATCGGCGACCTGACCAAGGAGGAGCGGCGCGAGATCGACGCCCGCCTGGCCGGCCGGGGCCGCAATTTCGAGGCCGCCCTGGACGAGGCGTCCAATCTGTTGTCGGGCCTGGCCGGGGGCGCTGGCGTGGTCTCCAGCCCGGTGCGCGACGCCGGGGTCAAGCATGTGGAGTTCGTGGCGCTTGGCGGCGATCAGGCCCTTGCGGTCATCGTCGCCGACGACGGCACGGTGGAGAACCGGATCATGAGCCTGGCGGCGGGGGTCACGCCCTCGACCCTGACGGAGGCCTCCAACTTCCTGAACGCCCGGCTGCGCGGCCGGCCCTTCGCCGAGGCCAAGCGCGAAATGACCCAGGAGCTGGAGATCGCCCGGCGCGAGCTGGACCAGGCCGCCGCGCGACTGGTCGAGGACGGTCTGGCCGCCTGGTCGGGCGGGCCGGACCGGGAGCGGGCCCTGATCGTGCGGGGTCGGGCCAATCTGCTGCAGGACGGCGAAGGCCTGGCCGATCTGGAGCGGGTGCGGGTCCTGTTCGACGACCTGGAGCAGAAGGAACAGCTGATCGGCCTGCTGGACGGGGTGGATGCGGCGCAAGGGGTGCGGATTTTCATCGGCGCCGAAACCCGTCTGTTTTCACTTTCGGGTTCCGCCGTGATCGCGGCGCCCTATATGAGCGGCCGACAGCGGGTTCTGGGCGCCATAGGCGTCATAGGACCGGCGCGACTGAACTACGCCCGTGTCATTCCGTTGGTGGACTATACCGCCCGGGTGCTGGGCCGAATGCTGGACGGGAAAGAAACGTGAGCGACAAACCCCAGAACGACGATTTCAACGAACTGGACGCCGACATGGCCCAGGCCAACGCCGAACACGGGCTGGACGCCGATCCGTCCGACGCTCTGGCGCCGCTGGACGCCGTGATCGCCGAGCGCGACGAGTGGAAGGACCGCGCCCTGCGCGTCGCCGCCGAGATGGAGAATCTGAAGCGCCGTTCGGAGGCCCAGCAGAACGACGCCCGCGCCTACGCCATCCAGCGCTTCGCCAAGGATCTGCTGGGCGTGGCCGACAATCTGGAGCGCGCCCTGATGGCCGCGCCCAAGGACGCCGAGGGCGCCACGGCCGGTCTGGTGACCGGTCTGGAAATGACCCAGAAGGCCCTGCTGCAGGCGTTCGAGACCAACGGTCTGAAGCGGGTCGCGCCCGAGGCCGGCGAGGCCTTCAACCCCCATCTGCACCAGGCCATGATCGAACAGCCGTCGGACACGGTGCCGGGCGGGGCGGTGATCCAGACGATGCAGTCCGGTTTCGAACTGTTCGGCCGCACAATCCGCCCGGCCATGGTGGTGGTGGCCGCCAAGGGATCGGGCGCCCAGGCGTCGAACCCCTATGGCGCGGCCGCCGCGCCCGAAACCCACGCCTTCGACGGCAAGGCCTGATCCGAAACAGAGACGCCGGCGCTGATGCCAGCGCCGGCGTTTTTCTCGTCCTCAGAACCGGCGCCGCCAGGCCCCGATCAGGGCGAACTCCGGATCCGCGTCGGCCGTATGGCGCGGTTCGCGGCTGGCCACGGCCTGGAGCGACAGGCTGGAGCCGTCCCGCAGACTGCGTTCGCCGCCCAGGATGAAGTCGATCTGACGCCCGCTGGGCGCGGCCGAGAAGCGGCGACGCGAATAGGTCAGGGGGTCGAAATAGTCGACCGGCACATCCGCCAGCCAGGCCGAAAAGGTTCCGCGCTCGATCCGCAGCGGCTGTGAGACGGTGAAGCTGATCCGGTCGCACAGGGCGGTGCAGCCCGTCAGCAGGGCCAGCCGCCAGTTGGAGCTGATCGCCGCCCCGTCCGTCGACAGGAAACGGCCTTCGGTCTCGGTGGCGCCCACGCCGACCTCGCCGAGCAGGGCCAGACCCGGTCGCAGGGCCCAGTCCCCGCCGACCGCATAGAAGCGGGTCCGCGACGGCAGGGCGAAGTCCGAACCGCCCGGGATGAAGGCCCCCAAGGGCCCCAGCCGTTCGTCCAGGGCGCCCAGGCTCAGCGACAGGCCGCCGTCGGCGCCGCGCCAGGCCAGGGTGGCGCGGCTGTAGGTCGAGGCCGCTTCCTCGACCCGACGCAGCGGCATGCGACGGTCCCCCCCGCCGCTCTCGGCCGCCAGGGTGAAGGCGCCGAGCCGAACCTGACCGCGCGCCGCATGATCGGCCTGGGCCAGGGCGGCGAAACCGTCGCCGGCCGCGCCCTTGAACGGAGAGACGGCGCCGCCGCGACCTTGCCAGGTGGCGAAGTTCAGGCGGCCGATCTCCAGATCCAGCAGGGCCTCCTGGCGGGGTTCGTCGCCCAGCCAGGGCGCGTCGGTCAGGTCGCGGCGGGCCGTCACCGCCTCGACCGGTTCGTCAAGCTGGGCCGCCGTCAGGCTCAGCCGCCCGCCGCGGGGCAGGCTGAGGCTGGTGGTGGCGGTGCGGCTGGGTTCGAACGGCGCGGCCTGGTACGAACGGCTGGGCGCCGTCGGATAGGCGCCGCCCAGCTGGACCGCGAACATTCGGTCGTAACTGTCAAACAGCACCGTTTCGAGCGCCGTCTGGCGCGCAAAGGCGTCGCCGAAGGCCGAGCCGACGAAACTGCCGGGCTCCGTCGCGGCGACCAGGGTCGCGCCGTCCGCCAGGGGCACAGAGGTGGCCCCCGCCGGCTGGAAGGCGCGCGCCAGGTCCAGAAGGCCGCGGCCATAGACGACGTCGGTCCCGGCGTCCCCGGCGTCCCGCGCGGTCTCGATCAGCAGGGACAGGGCTTGGCGCCCCGTCAGATTGGGAAAGGCGTCCATCAACAGGGCCAGGGCGCCGGCGACGTGCGGCGCCGAGAAGGAGGTGCCGCTCACCTGTCGGCAGAACGACTCGTCACAGCCGGTGACGATGAGTTCACCCGGCGCCGAGATATAGCCCGCCGCGGCCACCCCGGCCCTGTTCGAAAAGCTGGACATGGCGTTGGCGGCGTTGTGCGATCCGACCGCGATCACGGCCCCGGCGAAGCGCGGATCGACGGCGTAGCGCGCCGGCCAGCCCGGATTGGCCTCGCCGTCATTGCCGGACGAGGCGACGATCACCGCCCCCGAATTGACCGCCCGGAGCAGCGCGGCCTCAAAGGCCGAACCCAGGCGGCCGTCGCCGCCCAGGGACATGTTGATGATCTTGACCCCATTGGCCACGGCGTAGTCCAGGGCCCGGACCAGGTCCGAACTGCTGAAACAGACGTCGGTGTTCTTCTCCTCGCAGTCGGAGATGTCAGTGCGGATCGACAAGATCGTCGATTCATAGGCGACGCCGATCGTGCCCTGGCCGTTGAAGTTGGAGGCGATCACGCCGGAGACCCGCGTCCCGTGGCTGCTTTCGGCGACATAGGGCGCATTACGGCCGGGAACCACGTCGGTCGAGGCGGCGGAGATCCGTCCGATGAGGTCCGCCTGGTCTCGACTGACGCCGGAATCGACCACGGCGACGGTGACCCCGCTTCCGGTGGCGCCGGCCCGCCAGGCGGCCTCGGCCTTCACATTGGCCAGACCATAGTTGCGCTCATACTCTCGTGACGTGGTGGACGGCGGCGCTGGGGGAGGC
>NZ_JBWKZJ010000032.1:0-32977 GCF_059424365.1 Brevundimonas sp. GW456-12-10-14-LB3 | reverse complement strand
GGCGGGCGGTGCGGAAGGTCGCGGCGGTGCGCGCCGGCTGAGACGGGGCGGCCCGGCCCGACAGGCCCAGACGGTGCACCTTGCCGATCACGGCGTTGCGGGTGACCCCGCCGCCCAATTGTTTGGCGATCTGGCTCGCGGACTGGCCTTCCAGCCAGAGCTTCTTCAGCGCGCCTACGCGGTCGTCAGTCCAGCCTGCGGTCATGCCACCCTCCAGCGAGTTTGGATTCAATATTTAGGTTCAGGCTCCCCCTCCGGGGTCTTGACCTACCACTAATCGTAAACCAGCCGTTAAGAGACGCAATATGTGCGAATCGCACTGTCCACAGAAACCAGATGTTGAATCGCTTGAGTGGCGAGTGGCGAGTGGCGAGTGGCGCCTGCTGCGTCCGCCGTCTCTGAGCCTTCCGGTCGGCGATGGTTCGCACTCTGAACGCCCGCGCCTTCTCGCCACTCGCCACTCGCCACTAACCACTCCCTTGCGAAGCCAAGCCGCAAAGCGCATCTGGCGGCCCATGACCGAGACCACGCCCGACCTGATCGCCACCCGCCCGTCCGGACTGCCGCAGCCGCGGCGCTATCCGGGGATCAACTGGATCGGGGTGCAGACCCTGTATCTGCGCGAGGTGCGGCGGTTCTGGAAGGTGGGCGCCCAGACGGTGGCGGCGCCGGTGGTGACGACCCTGCTCTATATGCTGGTCTTCGTGGTCGCGCTTCAGGACGCCCGGCCGCCGCTGCACGGCACGCCCTTCGCCCTGTTCGTGGCGCCCGGCCTGATCATGATGGCCATGCTGAACAACGCCTTCGCCAACGCCTCGTCCAGCCTGATCCAGGCCAAGATCATGGGCACGGCCACCGACTTCCTGACCCCGCCGCTCAGCCCGCTGGAGCTGACCCTGGGCTTTACCCTGGGCGCGGCCACGCGCGGGGCCGTCGTCGGTCTGGTCACGGCCCTGTGCGTCCTGCCGTTCGCGCCGCTCGGCGTCGCCAATGTGCTGGCCATCGTCTGGTTTGCGCTCGCGGCCAGTTTCATCATGGGAATGACCGGGGTGCTGGCGGGCCTGTGGAGCGAGAAGTTCGATCATCTGGCGGCGGTCCAGAACTTCATCGTCATGCCGATGACCTTCCTGTCGGGCACCTTCTATCTGGTTGAAAACCTGCCCGAGCCCTTCCGCACGATCAGCCGCTACAATCCCTTCTTCTATCTGATCGACGGTTTCCGTTACGGCTTCATCGGCCATGCAGAGAGCAATCTGACGATCGGCGTGATCGGATCGGCCGTGCTGATGGTTATCATGGGGACGATCTGCTGGCTGGTGTTCCGTTCGGGCTGGCGCCTGAAGAGCTAGGCGGCTAACGGTGGCGGATCATCCTGGGGAGGTCCGCCATGCTGTTCCGTTCGCTCGTCGCCGCTACGGCGCTTCTTGTCGCTCTTCCGGCCGCCGCCCAAGACCAGGGCGCGGCGATCCAGACGGCCGCCGCCGCCTTCGTCAAGCCGACGAACGCCGAGCGCATGGCTGTCATCGTCGATCAGCTGACCGCCGCCGGCCTGCCGCACGAAGTCCAGACCTTCGAGGGCGGTAATCAACGCACCGGTTCCATGGCCGGCTCGAACGTCGTCGTCACCCTGGGCGACGGGCCCAAGGACATCGTCCTGACCGCCCACTATGACGCCGTGAAGCTGCGCGACGGGTCGATGTCGCAAGGGATCGTCGACAACGCCGGCTCGGTCCTGGCCATGATCGAGGCGATGAAGGCGCTGAAGGGCCAAACGACCGGCCACCGGCTGATCTTCGTCATGACCGACCAGGAGGAACTGGGCCTGATCGGCGCCAAGGCCTGGCTGGAGAGCCACGACAAGAGCCGCATCCACGCCGTGATCAACGCCGACGTCGCCGCCTATGGCCGCACCGTCATGTACGGCGAGAACAACGGCGCCCAGTCGGGCTTTGTCCTGAGCGCCCTGCGCACCCAGTGCGCCGAACAGGCGGTCAACTGCATCGCCTTCCCCGTCTATCCGCCCAGCGACGACCGGGTCTTCTCGGCCGCCGGCGTGCCCGTGGTCTCGCTGGGAACCCAGGACGCGATCGGCGCCCACCAGATGTGGCTGGCCTTCAACGGGGGCGAGGACAATGGCCTGAAGGAGGGCTTCGTCCCGCCGGTCTTCCAGCGCATCCATTCGACCGAGGACAAGCTGTCCTATCTGAACGGCGAGGACGTGGCCCGCTTCGGCCGCTTCATCGCCGACCTGACCCTGCGGCTGGACCGGACGGCGCCCTGACGAAAGCCCATGGCGCCGGTGTTGACTAACACTGTCGCCCGTCCGACAACGCCTGTCCCTATGAAACCGGCTCCGTCGCGCCTCGCGTCGGGGCCGTATCGCTTTTGGAGGTCTTAGTCCCGTGTCCACGAACCATCTGATGGGTGTCTACAATCGCGCGCCGCTGGAAGTGGAACGCGGCCGAGGCGCTCGCCTGTGGTCGACCGACGGGACCGAATATCTCGATTGCGTCGCCGGCATCTCGACCAACGGCCTGGGCCACGCCCACCCCGAACTGGTCCAGGCGGTCAAGGATCAGGCCGAGAAGCTGTGGCACGTGTCCAACATCTTCCGCATCCCGGGCCAGGAGGCCCTGGCCGACGCCCTGTGCGAAAGCAGCTTCGCCGACGTGGTCTTCTTCACCAACTCGGGCACGGAAGCCGTCGAATGCGCCCTGAAGACGGCGCGCAAATATCACTCGGCCAAGGGCCATCCCGAGCGGATCGACATCTACGGCTTCGACGGCTCCTTCCACGGCCGCACCTACGGCGCCATCAACGCCGCCGCCAACCCCAGCTATACCGAGGGCTTCGGCCCCGCCATGCAGGGCTTTCACCAGCTGAAGTGGGGCGACCACGAAGCCATCAAGGCGGCCGTCGCCAATCCGACCACGGCGGCCGTCATCGTCGAGCCGGTCCAGGGCGAGGGCGGCTGCCGCGCCATGCCGGAACAGTGCCTGCGCGGACTGCGTGAGCTGTGCGACCAGCACGGCGTCCTGATCATCTTCGACGAGGTCCAGTGCGGCATGGGCCGGACCGGCAAGCTGTGGGCCCACGAATGGGCCGGCATGTCGCCCGACATCATGGCGGTGGCCAAGGCCCTGGGCGGCGGCTTCCCCATCGGCGCCTGCCTGGCCACGGCCGAGGCCGCCTCGGGCATGACGGTCGGGGTGCACGGCTCGACCTTCGGCGGCAATCCGCTCGCCATGGCCGTGGGCGGCAAGGCCCTGTCCCTGATCAACACGCCCGAGATCCTGAACAACGTCAATGAGATCGCCGGCTATCTGAAGCAGCAGCTGGCCGGGCTTCAGTCCCGCTTCCCGGACGTCATCGTCGACGTCCGCGGCAAGGGGCTGCTGATCGGGGTCAAGCTGGTCCCGAACAATCGCGAGTTCATGGCCTTGGCGCGCGACACGCAACAGCTGCTGATCGCCGGGGGCGGCGACAACTGCGTGCGCCTGCTGCCGCCGCTGAACCTGACGCTCGACGAGGCCCGCGAACTGATCACCCGGTTCGAAGCCGCCTGCGAGGCCGCCCGCGAGAGGTGGGCCGCCTGATCGGTTTCATCACAACGGGCACGGCGAATGCACCACGGCCACGACGGGAGGGAGCCTGTTTCCCCGAAAGTGAACGAGGTCGGTCGCGCCGTTATGGACGCGGCCTTCGCCGTGCATCGGGAACTTGGGCCGGGCTTGCTGGAGTCGGTTTACGAGCATTGCCTCGCCAGCGATCTGATGCGTGCGGGTCTTGCCGTTGAACGGCAGGTCGCCATCCCCGTCCACTACCGCGAAGACCGATTGGATGTCGGTTTCCGGCTCGATCTACTGGTGGAGAGTCAGGTGATCGTCGAGGTGAAAGCGATCGACGCCCTGGCGTCGATCCATACTGCTCAGATACTCACCTATCTGAGGTTTAGTCAGATCAGATTGGGCTATCTGATCAACTTCAATACGCCCAGACTAAAGGACGGCTTTCGCCGTCTGGTTTTATGATCTCACCGGCCGCCTTCCGTCGTGTTCGTCGTGACGCCGTTGTGCTCTTTGTGATGAAACTTTTTTCGCCTCGACCGGATCACCCATGACCCGCCACTTCCTCGACATCCATCAGTTGGACGCCGCCAACCTGCGCGCCATTCTGGACGACGCCCACGCCCGAAAGGCCGCCCGCAAGGGCTGGCCCCAGGGGCGTCCCGACGCCGACGCCCCGGCCAAGGACCGCGTCCTGGCGATGATTTTCGAGAAGAACTCGACCCGCACCCGCTTCAGCTTCGACGCGGCCATACGCCAGCTGGGCGGCGCCTCCATCATCGCCACGGCGTCCGACATGCAGCTGGGCCGGGGGGAGCCGGTCGAGGACACGGCCCGCGTCCTGTCGCGCATGGTCGATGCGGTGATGATCCGCGCCAATCGGCATGAGGACGTCGAACGCTTCGCCCGGGTTTCGACCGTGCCGGTGATCAACGGCCTGACCGATCGGTCGCATCCGTGCCAGATCCTGGCCGATCTGCAGACGATCGAGGAACATTGCGGCCCGATCGCGGGCAAGACCGTCGCCTGGGTCGGCGACGGCAACAATGTCTGCCACAGCTTCATGCATGCGGCGCCCAAGTTCGGCTTCCACCTGAACGTCGCCTGTCCGGCGGAATACCATCCCGACCTGCGCGATCTCGAAAAGGGCGGGGCCGCCGTGACCCTGACCAGCGATCCGCGCGAGGCGGTCAAGGGCGCCGACGTCGTGGTCACCGACACCTGGGTCTCTATGGGCGATCAGGACTATGAGGCGCGCCTGGCGGCCTTCGAGCCCTATACGGTGGACGAGGCCCTGATGGAGCTGGCTGATCCGAATGCGGTCTTCCTGCACTGCCTGCCCGCGCACCGGGGCGAAGAAGTGACTGACGCCGTCATCGACGGTCCCCGCTCTCTGGTCTGGGACGAGGCGGAGAACCGCATCCACGCCCAGAAGGCGGTCCTGGCCTGGTGTTTCGCAGGCTGATGGAAACGGCGCCGAGACGAAAATCTCGGCGCCGCCTCATGCTCTAGCTCAGATTGACGTCCGACACGCCGCCGACGTCCGGCTGGGTCTTGGTCAGATTGGCCTTCAGGATCTGGTAGCCGAAGCCCAGGCCGCCCTTGTCCGACACCCAGACCCGACCGTCCTCGGCGTCAAAGCGGATCAGGGTCAGGTGCGGGTCGTCCTTGCCGTCCGGGTACCAGGCGGCCACGACTGGATTCCAGTATTTGTCGATGCGCGCGCGGTCCTGGTCGATCGACAGGGCGCCGTGGATGCAGGCCTGAACCTTCTGGTCCTTGGCCTGGTAGCAGAACATGCCGTCCTGACCGCCCACGGCCACGTCGCGGGCGAAGTCGGTGTCGTCGCGACTGAAGAACCAGATGGTCCCGGTCTCGGGCTCGCCGAAGCCGGTCATCGGCTGATGGTGGTAGCCGGCCTGGTCCAGGCCCAGCATGCCGGTGTTGGAGTCCTTCAGACTGTCCCAGAATTCCTTCTCGGCCTGGGCAGGGGTCAGGGTGTCGGCCATGTCGTGCGTCTCCTTTTGGGGTCGCGGAGACAATGGTCGGGCTCGGATCGGGTTCCTGACGGGGGACGGCTCAGGGAATCCAGGGCGCGCGTTCGGCGCCGAACAGGGTCGCCAGATGAATCAGCAAGAGCAGGGCCAGGGCCGCGGCGCCCAGCATGATGAACCGCCAGGGCGTCATTCGCGGCCCCTTGAACGGATTGGGCGGCTGGGCGCCTCGCCAGCCGGCGAAGACCATGACCGCCAGGGCGGCGACCAGCAGGATCAGTGTGGCGTTCAGGTCCATCGGCTGCACCTGCCCAAGCCCGGTCGGTTGCGCAAGGGAAGTCTTGCCGAAGTCTTAATCTTAAGGCGACGTTAACCCTGATCGGCCCAGAAACACAGGGTGCGGCGAGATTTCCACAGGCTGGAGAGAGGCCGCAACATCTTGCGGTTAACCACACGTTTACACCCTCGATATTGGCGTTATAGCCTTGCCGCATGGGTCGGGAGCCGAATCAGTGAGCGCAGCCGCGCCTTGGAGTGTTAAGGGCATCGACCCGAAAGCCCGCGAGGTCGCCAAGGATCTTGCGCGCCGTTCAGGCATGACCCTGGGCGAGTGGCTGAACTCCATGATCATGGACGACGAGGAAGAGGGCTACGCCACGCTTCCGCGCCGCGGTCCTGTCGCCGACACCTATGACCGCCGCCATCGCGCCCGCCGTCTGGACGACGCCTATGAGCCGTCGGACGAGAAATGGCAGAGGGTCAGCGCCTCGATCGACGCCCTGGCCGCGCGGCTGGAGGCGGCCGAGCGCCGTTCGACCGTCGCCATCCAGGGGGTCGATCAGGCCGTCGCCGGCCTGGTGCGTCGCCTGGACGGTCATGACGCCCAGACCAAGGGGCAGGCCCGGCGCATTGACGACATCGCCGAGGAGCTGCGCGAAGGGCACCGCCGTCTGCGCGCCTTCGAACGGGACACCGGTCCTCAGGTTCAGGAGAGCTTCGGCAAGGTCGAACAGTCCATCGGCGCCCTGGCGGGGCGGCTGTACGACATCGAAGAGCGTCAACGCGCCGGCGTGGCGGATCTGCGTCAGCGGATGGAGGCGGTCGAAAAGGCCGCCGGACCCGGCGCCGGCTCGGATCTTCTGGCCCAGGTCGGGGCGCGTCTGGACCAGGCGCAAAGCCGCACTACCGAGGCCCTGAAGGCGCTGGAACGGTCCTTCGCCGATCTGGATCAGAGGCTGCGCGCCGCCGAGGGCCGGGTCGAGCCGGAAGGGGCCCGCGACGCCGCCCGGTTCGAAAAACTGGCCGAGACCCTGTCGCGTCAGATCGACAGCAACCGCGCCGAGATGATGCAGCGGCTCGACGCCGCCGAGACGGGCGCCCGGATCGACCGGATCGAACGGGCGGTTCAGGCCGTCAACGACCAGGTCCAGGCGTCCGAGCGCAAGGGCGCCCAGGGGTTGGAGGCCATGGGCCGCGAAGTCCTGAAGATCGCCCAGAACCTGAATGCGCGGATGCAGGCCGCCGAACGGGCGGGCGCCGAGCAGGCCGAGGCCGTGACCCGCGCCGTCAGTCGCAAGGTGGACGAGGACCTGGCGCGCCATTCGGCCCAGGTCGACCAGACCTTCGCCCGCCACGTCGATCGGGTCGAACAGAGGCTGACCGCGACAGAGGACCGTCACGCCCTGGCGCTGGAGAAGCTGGGCGGGGAGATCACCCGCATCTCCGATCAGCTCAGCGACCGGATCGTCCAGTCCGAGCGCCGCTCGCAGCAGGCGCTGGACGACATCGCGCGGCGTCTGTCGGAAAGCGCCGAGAAGATCGAGCAGCGCTACGACCGCGCCTCGGGCGAACTGGCTGAGCGGATGCGGCTGAGCGAGGAGCGCACGGCCCGTCTGCTGGCTGAAGCCCGCGAGAGCATCAGCGCCCGTCAAGCCGGTTCCGCCGACCGCCCCGCCTTTGAAGACCGGGCCGCCTCGACCGCCGACATCGCGGTCGAGGCGGGGGGATGGGACATTCCCGAGGCCGAGCCCAGGCCCCGCGCCGTAGCGGCGCGGACGGCCCAGGCCGCCGTCTCCGCCCCGGTGGAGCCGGACTGGCGCGCGGCCGTCTTCCCCGACGATTCCTTCGACGACGGCGACGACTGGTCCAGCGATGCGGCGGCGACGCCCAAGGCGGCGCCCTTCCCCTCGTCCTTCGCCGCCGCCCCGCGGACGCCCGAACCCGAGCCTGAACCCGTCACGCCTGCGCCCGAGCCCGCGCCTGTGGTCGAGGCCGCGCCGGTCATTCAGCCGTTTGGCGGCTTCGGCGGGGCCGATGTCGAGGATGCGCTGGACGCCACGGCCCCGGCTGCGACCTCGGCCTTTGCGGCTCCGGCTTCGGCGGAGACCCCCGACCTGGAGGTATCCGCACGCGAGGATGATTTCGGCGGCGAGACGGAGTTCGTCGATCCCCGGCGTCTGCGCGCCTCCATGGGCGCCGCCGCGGCGGCGGGCCGGGCCTCCTCGACCCGCTCGACCATCAACGCCGCCCGCGCCGCCATGACCGTCCCGACCCCGGTCGAGGCGCCGCGCCAGGGGTTCGGCCTGGCGCCGAAACGCGGCGGCAAGTCCAAGCTGCAGGAACGTCTGGACAAACAGGCCGCCCGCGACGGCTCGACCGTCAAGAAGGCCTTTCTGGCCTCGGTGACGGCGGTGGCTTTGACGGGCGGCGCCTATGCTTCGCTCAGCCTGGCCGACGGTTCGGGCCTGCCTGACATCAACCTGCCCGGCCTGCCGGGACGCGACGCGGCGCCGGCGGCGGCCGAGCCGGCCGCTCCGCCTCTCGCCATGGCGGTGACGCCCGCCGACGCCGTTCCGACCGCCGAGGCGGGGGCGGAGGCCTATGACCGCGCCGTGGAACAGATCGAGAGCGGCGATCCGGAAGGCTTCGAAGCCTTGAAGAAGGCGGCCAACCTCGGCTACGCCCCGGCCCAGACCTATCTGGGACAGCTCTATCTGGCCGGGGCGGACGGAGTCGCGGCCGATCCGGTCGAGAGCCGCCGTTGGGGCCGTCGCGCGGCCGAGAACGGCGATCCGCGCGGCATGCACCTTTACGGCATGCAGCTGTATGAAGGCGACGGCGGAGCGGCCAATCAGGCGGAAGGCCTGATCTGGCTGGTGAAGGCGGCCGAACACGGCCTGCCGGACAGCCAGTATAATGTCGCCCGCATCTATGAGACGGGCGCCGACGGGGTGGCCAAGAATCTGACCGAGGCGCTGAAGTGGTACATGATCGCCGCGCGCGGCGGCGACAGCGAGGCTCAGGCCGCAGTGAACCGCCTGCGCTCGACCGCCAGCGCCACGGCCCAGCGCGCCGCCCGCACCGCCGCCGAGGCCTTTGTGTCGCAGCAGTCCGCCAAGGCGACGGGCTGAGGCCGGGTTTCGGATCAAAGCCCCAGACCAGGGTGGCGGCGCGCCGTCCCCGTCGCTAAAGACCAGCTGTCGCCGTTCGGCGCTTTCCGTTTCGCTCCAGCCGAAGGCGCGTCCTTTGGATATCTATCTGCCGATCGCCGAGGTTTCGGTGAACTGGCCGACCCTGGTGATCCTGGGGGCGGTGGTCGGCTTCGTCTCGGGCCTGTTCGGCATCGGCGGCGGCTTCCTGATGGCCCCGATCCTGGTCTTCCTCGGCATTCCCCCGACTGTGGCGGTCGCCAGCCAGGCCAGCCATGTCGTGGCCTCCTCCACCTCGGGCGTGATCCGCTACGCCGGCCAGGGGGCGGTCGATTTCCGCATGGGGTTGGTGATGGCGGGCGGCGGCGCCGTCGGCGCCTTGGCCGGGGTCGAGCTGTTTCGTTATCTGCGGCTGCTGGGCCAGGCGGACCTGGTGGTGGCCCTGTCCTATCTGGTCTTCCTGGGCGTCATCGGCGGGCTGATGCTGAACGAGAGCCTGACCGAAATCCTGCGTCGCCGACGGGGTCTGCCCGCGCCGCGCAAGGAGCGTCGGCGGCCCCTGTGGCTGTACGGCCTGCCGCTGAAGATGAAGTTTCCAAAATCGGGCCTATACATCAGCGCCCTCCCGCCGTTCGGCCTGGGCGTCTTCGCAGGGGTGCTGTCGGCCCTCATGGGGGTGGGGGGCGGCTTCATCCTGGTGCCCGCCATGCTGTACGTCCTGCGGATGCGGGCCGGCGCCGTGGTCGGCACCAGCCTGTTCCAGATCATCATCACCACCGCCATCACCACTATCCTTCAGGCCGGACGCAACCAGACGGTCGACATCGTCCTGTCCACCATCCTGCTTCTGGGCGGGGTCGTCGGGGCCCAGATCGGCGCCCGGTTCGCCGGTCGGTTCCGGGCGGAGGAACTGCGCGCCGCCCTGGGGCTGATCGTTCTTCTGGTGGGGATCCAGATGGGGCTGGAGCTGTTCGTCCGGCCCAGCGACATCTTCCTGATCGCGCCCGGGGTCGCCGACTGATGCAGGCGCTTCCACCCCCTCCGCCCGCGATCGAGGCCCCTCTCACGCTTCCGGCGCCCGACCGGTCCGAGGCCACGACCGGGGAGCTGCGCGTCGCAGCCGCCCTGACCGACGCGCGGGTGCGGGTCGATTCCAGCTTCCGCGGCGCCTCGATCGTGCTGTTCGGCGCCGTCTTCAATCCGACGCCGGAACCCGCCGATGTGGTGGTGGTGGTGCGCGGACCGGACGCGCCCGTGCGTCTGGTCAAGAAGACGCGCAACATGGGCGTCTGGCTGAACAGCCGCCCGGTACTGTTCGAGGGGGCGCCCGGCTTCTACATGACCGCCTCGACCCGGCCCCTGTCCGAAATCGCCGAGTTCGGCCAGCTGCGGCGGCTGGGGGTGGGGGTCGATCACCTGAGGATCGACGCGCCGGAGGAGAGCCGCACCGTCACCCGCTACGGCGTGCGCGACGTGGTGGTCAGCCGTCTGGGCGACGACTATCTGGACTGGCGGCGCGCGGTGATCCGGCTGAAGGAGGCGGCGGCCCTTTACGACACCGATCCCAAGGGGGTCGAGTTCGTGGACCGTGGCCTGTTCCGGGCCGAGGTGAAACTGCCCACCGTCGCCCCGACCGGCAAATATTACGCCGAGGTCTGGCTGTTCCAGGACGGGGAGCCCCAGTCGGTTTCGAACCTGACCCTGACGGTGGAGAAGGTGGGTCTGGAGCGAGACATCTATGAGTTCGCCCATCGTCGGCCGTGGCTTTACGGCCTGGTCTGCGTCCTGTTGGCGGCCCTGACGGGCTACGGCGCCTCGCGCGTCTTCAGTCGCCGGAACTGAAGCCCAGTTCGGCCCGCAGGGTCTCGGCCGTCAGGCCGCCGGCGCGCAGTTCCGCCAGGGTCACGGACCGATCCCGCTTGGCGTAGCGCCGCCCGTCCGGCCCGGTCAGCAGGGGGTGGTGGCGATAGACGGGGGAGGGCCAGCCCATCAGGGTCTGGATCAGCCGCTGCACATGGGTGGCCTCGAACAGGTCCTGGCCTCGGATCACATGGTCGATCCCCTGCACGGCGTCGTCATGGGCCACGGCCAGATGATAGGCGACGCCCGCGTCCTTGCGGGCCAGCACCACATCGCCCCCCGCCTCGGGCCGCACCGGGATCAAGCCGGTCTCGCCGCCCGGTCCCGTCCCTTCCTCGACGAAGGTCAGGCCCCTCCAGACGGCCTCCCCCAGGACCTGCCGCGCCCGATCCAGCGACAGCCGCCAGGCGAAGGGCCGACCCGCCTCCAGAAACGCCGCCTCCTCCTGCGCCGGATGGGGGCCCGGCCGCACCGCCTCCATCGCCCCGTGGGGCGCATCGCCCAGGCCGTCCAGGATGTCCTTGCGCGTTCGGAAGCACCGGTACAGAAGCCCCTGACGCCGCAGATGGTCCAGAACGGCGGCGTAATCGTCCAGATGCGCCGACTGGCGCCGCACCGGCGTCTCCCAGTCCAGCCCCAGCCAGGCCAGGTCCTCCAGAATCCCGACCTCGAACTCCGGGCGGCAGCGGGTCGGGTCGATGTCCTCGATCCGCAGAACGAACCGCCCCCCGGCCCTCCGAGCCGCAGTCCAGGCGGTCAGGGCGGAAAAGGCGTGGCCCTTGTGCAGGCGGCCGGTGGGGGAGGGGGCGAAACGGGTGGCGAACATTTCCCTGATCCTAGCGGTTTCCGGACCCGAACGGCGCCCCGCCCTTTTCGAGAGCCCACATCGGTCCCAGAGCCTGATCCGTTGAGGAGGAACCGCTTCGCGGTTCCGCTGAAACGGTGAATCAGGCTCCGGATTAGAGCGAGAGCATGATTCACGCTTCTGCCGGAACCGCCTCGCGGTTCCGCCTGAAACGATCATGCTCTAAGTGTGGGCGATGCCCGTCGCCCCGACAGTCCAGGATATCGCCGCCGCTCGAGACGCTCTGGCCAAGGCCGATCCCGCCCTGGCGCGGGCCCATGCCCAGACGCCCGCCTTCGAATGGCGGCTGCGGCCTGGC
Source organism: Brevundimonas sp. GW456-12-10-14-LB3 (assembly GCF_059424365.1). NCBI lineage: Bacteria > Pseudomonadati > Pseudomonadota > Alphaproteobacteria > Caulobacterales > Caulobacteraceae > Brevundimonas > Brevundimonas sp. GW456-12-10-14-LB3. The sequence goes on along the minus strand of NZ_JBWKZJ010000032.1, from coordinate 20,966 downwards.
GGCTATGAGGGTCTGTTCCGCATGATCGTGGAACAGCAGGTCTCGGTCGCCGCCGCCGCCTCCATCTGGGGGCGCACGGTCGAGGGGCTGGGCGGGGCCGTGACGCCGGAGGCGGTGCTGGCCCACGACGTCGAGGCGCTGCGCGCCTTCGGCCTGTCGGGGCAGAAGGCGCGCTACGGACGCGAGATCGCCCTGGCCCAGGTGGAGGGGCGGATCGACCTGGATCATATGCAGACCCTGTCGGACGAGGCCGCGATCGCCGCCCTGACCGCCATCCGGGGCGTCGGCAAATGGACGGCCGAAACCTATTTGATGTTCTGCGAGGGGCGGCTGAACGTCTTTCCCGGCGGGGACGTGGCCTTGCAGGAGGCCATGCGCTGGGCCGACCGGGCCGAGGTCCGGCCGAACGAGAAACAGGCCTATGCCCGGGCCGAGCGCTGGCGGCCGCATCGCGGGGTGGCGGCGCATCTGCTTTGGGGATGGTATGGCGGGGTGCGGCGCGGCGAGATCGCGCTGGAGGATCACACGCCATGACCCCGCTGGACCCCGCCCTGACCGAGCCGCTGCGCAACCCCCAGACCGTGCTGGCGGCCCTGGACTTCGCCGGGGTGGCGGTCTTCGCCGCCACGGGCGCCCTGGCGGCGGCGCGGGAAAAGCACGACGTCGTCACCTTCGCCTTCTTCGCCGCCATCACCGGCGTCGGGGGCGGGACCCTGCGCGACCTGCTGCTGGGCCTGCCGGTCTTCTGGGTCCAGGACTGGCGCTATATGGCCGTCTGCCTGTCGGCGGCGGTGGTGCTGTGGCTGATCGGCCAGAGGGACTGGCGGTTCCGCGCCCTTCTGTGGCTCGACGCCGTCGGCCTGGGCGCCTATGGGGTCATGGGGGCGGCCAAGGCCGAGGCGGCCGGGGCCCACCCGCTGATCTGCATCGTCATGGGCACCTTGACCGCCTGTTTCGGCGGGGTGGTGCGCGACACCCTGGCCGGCCAGCCGTCGATCCTGCTGCGGCGCGAGATCAACGTCACCGCCGCCATCCTGGCCGCGACCCTCTACATCGTCCTGAGGATGCCCGAGACGCCGATCTGGCCCGCCGCCATCGTCGCAGCGATCGCCGGCTTCATGCTGCGCGCGGGCGCCCTGCGCTGGGGATGGACCCTGCCGGGGTTCCCGGCGCGAAATTGACCCGGTTTCGTCGTCTGTTCGTCATGGCGACGTCTTCGAATCGGCGCTAGGTTATGAGCCTCTGACTAGGGAAGGAGATCCGTCTTCAATCCTGTCGCCTCCATATCCTCCGCTGTGAGCGGGAGGGCCTGATGCAGGTTCTCCATCGACCGCCGTCGGGCTTTCCGGCCCTGGTGCTGAATGCGGATTTTCGGCCCCTGTCTTACTATCCCCTGTCGCTGTGGCCGTGGGAGGAGGCGGTCAAGGCGGTCTATCAGGATCGGGTGGACGTGGTGTCCCTGTACGAGAAGGTGGTGCGCTCTCCGTCGATGGAGATGCAACTGCCCAGCGTCATCGCGCTCAAGACCTATGTGGATCAGGATCGCAGCCCGGCCTTCACCCGGTTCAACGTCTTCCTGCGCGACGGCTTCGCCTGTCAGTATTGCGGCGCCTCCACCGAACTGACGTTCGACCATGTGATCCCTCGGTCCCAGGGCGGTCGCACGACCTGGGAGAACATCGTCGCCGCCTGCGGTCCCTGCAATCTGACCAAGGGTGGGCGGACGCCGCGCCAGGCCCTGATGCCGATCCGGCGCGAACCCTATCGCCCCAACGCCTGGCAGCTTCAGGAGGCGGGACGGCGTTTCCCCCCCCATTATCTGCACCAGAGCTGGCTCGATTACCTGTACTGGGACATCGAGCTGGAGCCCTGAATTTCGTCGGATAGCGGCGTCAGGCGAACCGGCCGGAACGCCGGCGGTCCAGGCCGGCGGGCTCGGCGCAGGTCTTCCAAGACACGGCATGGACCTTGTCGCGCCCCAGGACGGCGGCCATCGGTTCTGAGCCGAACAGGTCGGCTATGGCCGGATCACAGACGTCCAGTCCGCCGGTGAAGGCGCCGAAGGCCGGCAGGATCAGGCGCGATCCGTCGGTGATGAAACAGGGGCGGCGAACGCCGCGGCCATAGGCGACCACGCGGGCGGCGGGATGCAGGTGGCCGGCGACCTCGCCCTGGCGGTCGTCCGTCCCGGTGCGGGGCTCGGGCTCGTGGGTCAGGCGAAGCCCGCCCAGCCGCATCTCCGCCAGGACCACGCCGGGCAAACCGAGCGTGGAGGCGGTCAGGGCTTCACGGTCGTGATTGCCCTCCAGCCAGGTCCAGTCGCGCCCGGCCGCCAGCCGGTCCAGGCGGAGGCGGTCTTCCACCGCCATGCGCGGCACGGCCTTTCGGTCATGGAAGCTGTCGCCCAGCAGGATGATCCCGCGCGGGTCCAGTTCGGCGATCTCGGCCTCCAGCCGGTCCAGGGTGGCGCGGCTGTCGTAGGGCGGCAGCATCTGGCCGCGCGCGGCGAAGGCCGAGCCCTTTTCCAGGTGCAGGTCTGCCGCGATCAGGGTGCGATGGGCGGGAAGCCACAAAGCCCCGGAACAGCGCAGCACGCAGGTCTCGCCCGCGATCTGGACCCGCAAGGACCCGCAGGGCTTGCGCGTGGGGGACAGGGTCTGGCGCAGGGCGGCGTTCACGGCGCCGCCTCGTCCATGACCTCGGCGATCAGCTGTTCGGCGCTTTCGTCCAGGATCATTTCGGCGGCGTCCCCGCCGACCCGCTCGCGCCCGATCTGGACCAGGACCGGCACGCAGAAGGGCGAGGGGCGGGTCAGGGGCTGATGACGGATGCGACCCTCGATCCGCGTCAGCATCTGGCCCAGCCGCGCCACGTCCAGCAGGCCCGAGGCGGCGTCGGCGCGGGCGGTCTTCAGCAGCAGATGGTCGGGCTGATGGCGGCGGAGCACGTCGTAGATGAGGTCGGTGGAGAAGGTCACCTGCCGGCCGGTCTTTTCGGCGCCCGGCTGGCGGCGCTCGATCAGGCCCGAGATCAGGGCGCAATTGCGGAACGACCGCTTCATCATGAAGCTCTCCTCCAGCCAAGCCTCCAGATCGTCGCCCAGCATGTCCGGCTGGAACAGGGCGTCCAGGTCGATCCGGTCCATCGGCTTGATCGACCAGACGGCCAGGGAATAGTCGGTGACGACGAAGCCCAGCGGCCCGACGCCCAGCCGGTCCAGCCGTCGGGTCAGCAGCATGCACAGGGTGGTGTGGGCCAGATTGCCCTCAAACGGATAGGCCACCAGGAAATGCCGGCTGCCGCGCGGAAAGGTCTCCACCAGCATGGATTCGGCGTCAGGGATGGCGGAGCGCTCGGCCTGGAGCTCCAGCCATTCCTGCACGTCCGGCGGCAGGACGCGCCAGTGGTCGGGGTCCTGAACCATCGTCCGCACCCGATCGGCCAGTGAGGTGGACAGCGGAAACTTGGACCCGCCCCAGGAGGGGATCTTGGGCTCCTTGTCGTTGGCGTGGGTGACCAGGGCGTCGGTTCCGACGATGCCCTGAAAGGCCCAGACCTGGCCTGCGAACAGGAAGGTGTCGCCGGGCGTCAGCTGTTCGAAATACCATTCCTCGGCCTCGCCCACCTTGCGGCCGGGGACCAGCTGTCGCGCGGCGCCGCCCCGGCGCCCCGCGACCCGCACGTTCAGGGTTCCGGCCGAGACGATGGCGCCGACGTTCATCCGGTGGCGCTGGGCGATATGTTGGTTGCGCACCTTCCAGCGGCCGTCCGGCGTCCTGACGATGCGGGCGAACCGGTCGTAGGTGCGCAGCGCATAGCCGCCGGTCGCGACGAAATCGACCACCTCTTCGAACTGTTCCCAGCTCAGGCCGCGATAGGGGCCGCAGCCGGTGATCTCGTCGTACAGGGCCTGCATGTCGAAGGCCTCGGAGCAGGCCACGCCCATCACATGCTGGGCCAGCGTATCCAACGTGCCGATATGGATCGGCTCCCAGTCGAAGGCGTTGTCGGCGACCGCCTCGCGCGCCGCCTGGCATTCCAGCATTTCGAACCGACTGGCGGGGACCAAGAGGGCGCGCGACGGTTCGTCCAGCCGGTGGTTGGCGCGGCCGATCCGTTGGACCAGACGGCTGGAGCCCTTGGGCGCCGCCATCTGGATGACCAGATCGACGTCGCCCCAGTCGATGCCGAGATCCAGCGTCGAGGTGCAGACCACGGCCCGCAGGTCGCCCCGCGCCATGGCCGCCTCGACCTTGCGTCTTTGTTCGGCGGCCAGGGAGCCGTGGTGCAGACCGATGGGCAGGCTTGCATCATTGATTTCCCACAGCTGCTGAAAGACGAACTCCGACTGCCAGCGGGTGTTGACGAAGATCAGGGCCAGGTTGGCGCGCTGGATGGCGGCATAGACCTCGGGGATGGCGTGCCGGCCGGTGTGCCCCGCCCAGGGCACATGGCCCTCGGAGATCAGCACGTCGATGACGGCGGGAGCGCCGGGATCGCCCTTGACCAGGCGCACCAAATCTCCCCCCGATGGGGGGAGGGGACCAGGCGAAGCCTGGTGAGGGGGGCTTGCTTCGGAGTCGGCGTCAAGGTCGGCCCCCTCCACCGCTTCGCGGTCCCCCTCCCCCAATGGGGGAGGATTGAAGCGCGGCGCCAGCCATCCCCGGATCAGGTCCGGGTCTTCGATCGTCGCGCTCAGACCCACCCGGCGCATGCCGGGTGCGAAGCTCTGCAACCGCCCCAGACCCAGCGACAGCAGGTCGCCGCGCTTGCCGCTCCAGATGGCGTGGACCTCGTCCAGCACCACGCATTTCAGATCGGCGAAATAGGACCGGGCGCCCTCCCAGGCGCAGAACAGGGCCAACTGCTCTGGCGTGGTCAGCAGGATGTCGGGCGGGAAGTCGCGCTGGCGCTGGCGTTTCGACTGTTTGGTGTCGCCCGTCCGCGTCTCGACATGGATGTTCAGCCCGATCTCGCGGATCGGCGTCATCAGATTGCGTTCGACGTCGGTGGTCAGGGCCTTCAACGGCGACAGATAAAGGGTGTGGACGCCCGAACCCGGCCCCGTCTGCGGCTTGGGGCCGCGTTCCGCCAGGTCGATCAGGCTGGGCAGAAAGCCCGCCAAGGTCTTGCCCCCGCCGGTCGGCGCGACCAGCAGGGCGTGCGCCCCCGCCTGGCCCGCCGCGACCATTTCGAGCTGATGCCGCCGGGGCGACCAGCCGCGCCCGGAGAACCAGTCGGTGAACAAGGGCGGAAGCGTCGTCATCCGCTCCACGGCGACAGCAGGCGGCATCCGCTGTGTTCGAAATGGCGGACATTTCGGGTGACGAGGGTCAGGTCGTAGGCAAGGGCTGTCGCTGCGATCAGTTCGTCGATCAATCCGACTGTCACGCCCTGACGTCGATAAGCTTCGGCCAGGACCGCCCAGTTTTCGGAAACCGAAAGATCGACCCTCAGGATGCGATCCTTGAAATCTGTAATCATACCCTCAATGCGCGCCTCTATAAGAGCGCGCTTCCGGCCAGGGTCGAGCTTTAGGGCGCCTCTTCGCATCTCTGCGATCGACAGGACGCTGAGGTGAAGTCGGTCATCGAACAAGTCTTCAGGGGAGCCGACGGAGTCGAGCCAATTCAGAAATCCCTCATCAGGCCGAGTTTTCAGCGTCTCGCTGATGGCGTTGGTGTCGAGCAGAAATTTCAAAAGGAAAAGTCGCGGCTGGGGCGAGGATCGCGCTCGATCTCCACGTCGTCGAGACGCGGCCCGGTCAGAAGCCATTCCTTGAAGGTCGGCTTACGTTCGCTCAGTCGACGAAAGTCCGCTTCTGTGATCAAGGTGACGCGACTGTGGCCTGCAACGTCAACCGTCTGCGGACCTTCCGCCTCAACTTTTGCGGCCATGGCGGCCAGCCATTCGGTGGGATCAATCGGCTTGTTCACGGCGATCTCCTCGTTTGGACGACATATAGAGCCAGAAGGCCGGCGAAACCAGATGTTCCCGTTCCGTTTCGCTGGTCAGCTCGCTATGTTGAGGCCGTGTCCGACGAATCCGTCATCGCCGAATCCCGCCTGAGCGGCGCCGAGCCCTGGCTCGACCTGCCGCCGGCGCTTGCCACCCCGCCCGGCGCGGGGGCGGTGTGCGACGACCAGGGGGCGCGGAAGATCGGGCGGGGGGCGGCCGAGGGGTTCTTCACCGGCGGGCCGGTGCTGGTGGCCCATGCGTCGCTGACCGCGCGGCGGCTGGGGCTGACGCCGCCGCCTCGGTCCGGCGACCTGATGGATGTGCTGGAGCTGTACGCCTTCGTGCGGCCGGCGCGGTTCTGCGCCCCGTCGCCCACGGGGCTGGCCCTGGCCCTGGGGCTGGCGGAGCCGAAGTCGCCCGAGGCGCAGGCGGCGGTGTTGCGTGAAGCGGCGGCCGTGCTGCTGCGTGAGCTGGCGGCGCCCGCCTATCCCGAACGTGAAGCCGCCTATGTTCTGGCCCTGACCCTGCAACGGGCGGGCTGGGCCTGGGGCGAGCGGGTGGTTCAGGCCCTTGAGGCGGGCGGGGTGCGGGCGCGGCAACATCGCGGCTCGGGCCTGGACGTCTGGAGCCGGCTGACGGAATGGGAGGACGAGGCGCCGCGCGGCGAGGCGGGCTCGGCGCCCGTCGACAGCGAGAGCGCCCGCATCCGGCTGGAGAAGCTGCTTCAGGCCTCGGGTCTGGACGAGACGCGGCCGACCCAGTCAGACTACGCCGCCGAGGCCGCCTTCGCCTTTTCGCCGCGTAATGAAGAGGGGCGGCCGCGGGTGCTGCTGGCCGAGGCGGGGACGGGCACGGGCAAGACCCTGGGCTATCTGGCGCCGGCCTCACTCTGGGCCGAGCGGAACCAGGGGGCGGCCTGGATCTCGACCTATACGCGGGCCCTGCAACGCCAGATCGACCGGGAAAGCCATGCTCTGTGGCCCGATCCGGAGGAGCGCCGCCGAAAGACGGTGATCCGCAAGGGGCGCGAGAACTATCTGTGCGTCCTCAATCTTCAGGACATGGTCCAGGCGGCCCAACTGGGGAACGGCGACCTGATCGGCCTGGGCCTGGCCGGACGCTGGGCCCTGCACACGCGCGACGGGGACATGACCGGCGGCGACTTCCCCGGCTGGCTGTCGGGCCTGTTCGCCGTCCCGCCCGCCCACGCGGCCGGCGCGGCCAATCTGGTCGACCGGCGGGGCGAGTGCGTCCACGCCGCCTGTCCCCACTATCGCACCTGTTTCGTCGAAAAGACCATACGCGCCAGCCGTCGCGCCGACCTGGTCATCGCCAACCACGCCCTGGTCCTGACCCAGGCCGCCTTCGACGGCGCGCGCTCGGCCCGGGGCCAACAGCAGGACGGAGAGACGGCGGCGCTGAAGCGGATCGTCTTCGACGAGGGCCACCATCTGTTCGACGCCGCCGACAGCGCCTTTTCCGCCTGTCTGTCGGGCCAGGAGGCCGCCGAGCTGCGCCGCTGGATTCGCGGGCCCGAGGGGCGGGGGCGGCGCGGACGCGGTCTGGAACAGAGGCTGGGCGATCTGGTCGGGGACAATGAGGCGGCGCTGAAGGCGCTGCAGGATGCGATCCGCGCGGCCGCCGCCCTGCCCGGGGAGGGGGTGTCCGGCCGGGTGGCGCCGGCCTCGGGCGAAGTCAATCCGATCGGGCCGATCGAGGCCTTTTTAGCCGCCGCCCTGGATCAGCTGCGCGCCCGCACGGCGGAAACCCCCTATGGCGGGGCCGAGTTCGGCATGGAGTGCGCGCTCAAGCCCGTGACCGAAGCCGTGGCGGAGACGGCCCGCGCCGCCGCCCAGGCCCTGGCGGCGGTCGAGGCCCCGCTTCTGGCCCTGGCACGGCATCTGGAGGACGTCCTCGACGACGAGGCGGCCGAACTGGACGGGTCGCAGCGGTCGCGGATCGAGGGGGCCTTGCGGGGCCTGGACCGGCGCGCCCGCATGACCCTGCCCGGCTGGCGGTCGATGCTGGCGGCGCTGGAGGACGGCGGGAGCGAACCGGATCCCGACTTCGTCGACTGGCTGTCGGCCGAGACCGCCTTCGGCCGCATCCACGACGTGGCCCTGCGCCGCCACTGGATCGATCCCACCGTCCCGCTGGAGGCGGCTGTGATCGCGCCCTCGCACGGGGTGCTGGTGACCTCGGCGACCCTGTCGGACCCCTTGCAGGACGATCCGTTCGATCTGGCGCGGCTCCGAACCGGTTCGGCCCGGCTGATCGAGCCGCCCCGCACCCTGAAGGTCGAGAGCCCGTTCGACTATACGGCCAACAGCCGGGTCATCGTCGTCAACGATCTGGTCAAGGACGATCCGCGCCAGACGGCGGCGGCGATGCGTGAGCTGTTCCTGGCGGCCGGAGGCGGGGGCCTGGGCCTGTTCACCGCCATCCGTCGGCTGAAGGCGGTCTATGAGCGGCTGGGGCCGGACCTCGCGAAAGCCGGAGCGCCGCTTTACGCCCAGCACGTCGATCCGCTGGAGGTGGGCGCCCTGGTCGACATGTTCCGGGTCGAGGAGAACGCCTGCCTGCTGGGCACGGACGCGGTGCGGGACGGGGTGGACGTGCCCGGCCGGTCCTTGCGAGTCCTCGCCTTTGATCGCGCGCCCTGGCCGCGCCCGGACCTGCTGCACAAGGCGCGGCGCGAACGGCTGGGCGGCCAGTTCGGGCAGGGCAGGGGCTATGACGACGCCCTGGCCCGCGCCCGCATCGCCCAGGCCTTCGGCCGGCTGATCCGCCGTGCGGACGACAAGGGGGTCTTCCTGATGCTGGACGCCGCCACCCCGACGCGGCTGTTCGCCAGCCTGCCGCCTGGGATAGAGGTGCAGCGCATGGGTCTGGCCGACGCCGTCGCCTTGACCCGTGATTTTCTTCAGACGCCGCAGACCGAGACCGATTGAGATGTCGAAGACCACGCCCGCCACCGTCGCCCTCGCCCAGGCGGGCATCGCGTTCGAACTGTTTCCCTATTCCTATGATCCCGATGCGCCGCGCACGGGGCTTCAGGCGGCTGGAGCCCTGGGGCGGCCGCCGGAAGAAGTGTTCAAGACCCTGATGACCCTGGCGGACGGGGCGCCCGTCTGCGTCGTCATTCCCTCCGACGCCGAGGTCAGCATGAAGAAGCTGGCCGCCGCCCTCGGCGCCAAATCGGCCCAGATGATGAAGCCCGCCGACGCCGAACGGCTGACGGGCTACAAGGTCGGCGGGGTCAGTCCCTTCGGTCAGCGCAAGGCCGTTCCGACCCTGTTCGACGAGACGGCGGCGCTGTTCGACCAGATCCTGATCAACGGCGGCCAAAGGGGGCTGCTGCTGGGCCTGGCGCCGGACGAGGCGGTGCGGGCGGCGGCCGCGCGGCTGGTCGATCTGACGGCCTGACGCCTTATGCGGCCGGGGTCGGTTGGGCTATAGCGGCCTTGAACCGGAGTTTGCATGACCCAGCCTTCGACCCCGCGACACAGCCGCGCCGGCCTTTACGGCCCCTTCATCCTGGTGCTGATCGCCCTGGCCGCCTGGACGGGGTGGTGGTTCTATCTGACCCGCCGGATCGACGCGGGGCTGGAGGCCCAGGCGGCGAAGCTGCGCCAGCAGGGGTGGGAGGTCCGCTACGCCGACAAGCGGATCGTCGGCTGGCCGTTCCGCGCCCATGTGCGCCTGACCCACGTCACCGTGGCCGCGCCTTCGGGCCTGGCCCTGGCGGCGCCGGAGCTGGAGGCCGAGGCCAACGCCTATCAGCCGACCAAATGGGTGGTCGCGGCGCCGGAGGGGCTGGTCCTGACCCGCGCCGGCAAGGGCAAGGTGGCGGTCCACGGCGATGCGATCCGCATGAGCGCCGGCGGCATTGATCAGCGCTGGCCCAATCTGGCGCTGGAGCTGGTCAATCCGATCTTCACGGCCCTGCCCCAGGGCGAGCCCTTCCCCATCGCCCGGGCGGCGCGGATCGAATTCTACACGCGGCCGCATCTGGAAGGCTCGACCGTTGCGACCGACGACATCGACGTCATGTTCCGACTGGTCGACGGCCAGGGGCGACGCGATGGACCGGTCGAAGGCTTCGCTCAGGACGGGCAGCTGACGACCCAGCTGGAGGCCACGATCGGCCGGGCCAGTCTGTTGACTGGGGCGGACGCCGCCGGGGTCTTTTCCGCCTGGACCAAGGGCGGCGGGACCTTCCGCAATCTGCGCGGCGATCTTCAGGCCGGCGAAAGCCGCGCCACCCTGAGCAGCGACGTTCTGAGGGCCGACGCCGACGGGCGGCTGACCGGCCAGGTGACGGTCCAGTCCCAAAAGCCGCTGCCGGCGCTTTCGGGCCTGCTGGAAAGCCGCACCCGGCCCGGCGAACGTCTGGGCGCGGCCGGGGCCGCCGGAGCGGCGGGCGCCGCCCAGGCGGCCGGGGGCGAAGAGGTTCCGCTGACCCTGGTCTTCCGCGACGGTCGGACCTGGCTGGGGCCCTTCGCCCTGGCCCCTGCGCCCAAGCTGTTCTGATGGCGTTCCTGAACGAACCCCCGGCCGATGCGGCCCTGGACGCCCTGGACCGCGCGGTGGTCGAGGCGGTGCGGGCGCGCCTGGCCGCCGGCCCCAGGACGCGCCTGGACGCCTCGGCCCTGAGTCTGCGCGCGCTTCTGGCTGGGGCGCAGCCTGTCGATGCGAAGGTGCTGAAGGCCCTATGGGGGCGGATCGAGGCCGCCGTCGGGCCGGCCCTGATCACCAGCGGCGGCCTGGCCCAGGCGCTGGCGGCTGACCGGTACGGCCTGGGCGGGCGGCCTCTGCCGGCCGAAGAGGCGCTGAAGGCCGCCGAGGACGGGGCGCGGGCTCTGATCGACCTGTCGTCTGATCGTCCCTGGTGGGGTCGGCTCCTGGCCCGGCCGGAGCTGAAGATCGCCGGGGCCCTGCCGGACGACGCCCGCGCCCGTCCCCAAGCCTTTCTGGTGACGCGCGAGGGGTCCGGGCCGACCGGCGAGGATCGGACCTTCTGGGTCACCGACAGCGGCTGGTCCGACACTAAGATCGTGGAAGCCATGGGCGAGGCCGGGTTGATCGCCGATCCTTTGGCTGCGGCAGGCGGCTTGAAGCTGTTCGCCCTGGCAGGCTATGTGCAGGCCGAGGACGGGCGGCTGACGAACGCCCCCGGCCGCCTGACCGGCGTCATCGGCGCCGCCCCCATCTTCTGAGATCAAGGTTTTCCATGACCGACGCGCCCCAGGGCCCCCAGCCCAAGCCCGGCATCCTCGACATCGCCCCCTATGTCGGGGGCAAGTCGTCCATCGCCGGCGTCGCCGAACCGATGAAGCTGTCCTCCAACGAGAACATGCTGGGCACCGGTGAAAAGGCGCGCGCGGCCTATGAGGCGGCGGTTCGCAACATTCACATCTATCCGGATGGGCGGGCGACCAAGCTGCGGACGGCCGTGGCCCAAACCCATGGGCTGGAGCCCGAGCGGCTGATCTTCGGCAATGGCTCGGACGAGGTCTTCGCCCTGCTGAACCAGACCTATCTGACGGCGGGCGACAATATCGTCTGCGGCCAGTACGGCTTTCTGGCCTATCGGATCAGCGCCATGGCCTGCGAGGCCCAGGTCAAGCTGGCGCCCGAGCCGAACTACAAGGCCGAGGTGGACGCGCTTCTGGCCCAGGTCGATGAGCGGACCAAGATCGTCTATGTCTCCAATCCGTCGAACCCGACCGGCAGCTACAACTCAGGCGAGGAGATCCGCCGCCTGCATGCGGCCCTGCCGGCTCATGTGATCCTGGTGGTCGATGAAGCCTATGCCGAATATGTGACCGAGGCCGACTGGGAGACGGCCTTCCCCCTGGCCCGCGACGCCGAGAACATCGTCGTCACCCGCACCTTCTCCAAGATTCACGGCCTGGGCGGTTTGCGGATCGGTTTCGGCTATGCGCCGCTGAAGGTGGCCGAGGCGATCGACCGCATCCGCCTGCCGTTCAACGTCTCGGTTCCGGGGCTTGAGGCAGCGACGGCCGCCCTGGGCGACGAGGCGCACCAGCAGGCGTCGCGCGAGCTTATCTCGACCTGGAAGCCGCGCCTGACCCAGGCCCTGCGCGGCTTCGGCCTGGAGGTCCTGCCCAGCGCCGGCAACTTCGTGCTGGTCCTGTTCGAGACGGCCGAACGGGCGGCGGCGGCCAGCGACTATCTGAACGGCAAGGGGATCATCGTCCGCCCGGTCGGCGGCTACGGCCTGCCGCAGGGTCTGCGGATCACCATCGGCACCGAAGACCAGAACCGCGCCGTCATCGACGCGCTGAGCGAGTTCGGGGCGACCTGATCGGTCGCCGCATTCCGCTTCAGCCGCCGAAGCGACGGGCGAAGAAGACGCCCGTGCGGATCGTGTCGTCTTCCTCAGACAGGGGGCTGTCGGCCACGTCGCCCAGCCGGCGCTCATAGTTGATCAGGGCGCCGGCGCCCCATTTGTCGTTCAGCGGGACCAGCAGGAACAGGCTGGCGCCCGCCCCTTGCAGGCCGCTGCCCGGCGAATAGGGGGCGATGCCGTTGCGGGCGGCCTCTTCGGCGCTGACGCCGTAATAGGCGTCGGCCAGCTTGGCGTCGCCGCCGCGCGCATAGACCGAGACGTTCATCAGGCCGATCGGCGTCACCCGCTGATGACCGACCGAGGCGTAGTATTCCGTGCCCTCGCTGACATCGGTCACGTCGCGGCTGACCCGGCCGCCGACCACGATGTTTCCGGGAAGGCGCTGAAAGGCGTAGGCGGCGACGTCGGCGCCGAAGTCGGGCCGATCCAGGTCCAGACCCTCGATGTCGTCCGGCGAAAAGCGCGGGCGCAGCTGAAGCCCGGCGCGGAAGCTGTCGGTCTTGACCGCATTCCAGCCCAGGCCGTCGATGGCGTTCAGATAGACGACGTCGCGATAGTTGGCCGAGACCCAGGGCACGACCCGCGTCTCAGAGCCCGTGTCGCCGCCGCTGTCCTTGCTGTAGAGGGCGCCGACGCCCAGATCGACGGTCCAGCCGTCGGCTGCGGGGCGGATCTGCTCATAGGGCTGGGACTGGGCCAGGGCGGCGCCCCCGGTCAGGGCGGCGGCGGTGAAGGCGGCGGCGGTCAGGGCCAGGCGGCGCAGGGACATGGGGGAGCTTCCTCGTACGGGATCGGTCACCCCATACGTTCGAGCGCGGCCTTTGGCTCCAACAGGGCGGCGGAAGCCGTCTCGATGCGACTTTCCAGCAACGCCATCATCTGTCCGCGTTTCAGTCCGGCGGGGATGGGCTCCAGGAACTCGAACACCACCGTCCCCGGATAGCGGCGGAAGCCGTGGGCGGGCCAGTGGACGCCGGAGTTGGTGGCGACGGGCCAGCAGGGGCCCTCCAGATCGCGATAGATGGCCGCGACGCCCGGTTTGTAGTCGCCGGGGACGCCGGGTTCGTTGCGCGTGCCTTCGGGGAAGATGACGATCTGACGGCCTTCAGCCAGGCGGTCGCGGGCCTGACGGGTCATGTCCTTGAGCGCCTTGGCGTGACCGGCGCGATCCACCGCGATCATCTTGGCGCGCCAGGCGAACCAGCCGAAGAAGGGCAGAGGCATCAGCTCCTTCTTCATGACGAAACAGGCGTCGGGCAGGACCGCCAGCAGGGCGACGATGTCCAGCATCCCCTGGTGTTTGGAGGCGATCAGGGCGGCGCCGGACGGGGCGTTCTCCAGCCCGCGCACCTCCACCTTGACGCCGGCGATCCAGCGCAGCCCGAACAGGGCGATCCGCGCCCACAGCTTGCAGACGCCCTGGACGTAGCGGTGCGGCGCCAGGAGGATGGGCGACAGGCCGATGGCGATGATCGGCATCGACAGATAGAGCCAGGCGGTGAAGAGCAGGGAACGCAGGGTGTTCACTTAGGCGGGGGCCTTTTCGGTCGGGGCGGAAGCCTCGGGCTCTGAGGCTGAGGCTGGGGCTGGGGCGGGGGCGTCTCGGCTGAGCCGTCGCACGGCCTCGCGCCCCAGGGCGGCGAGGTATTTCATATATTCCAGGGTCATCCGCCGGGCCGTGACCGTCGCGCGCCACCAGTGCCGATTGTCCAGCGACGGGGTCGAGACGGCGTAGGGGGTCAGTTTCACCCCCGGCGCCTGGCCCCGGATCTCCACCAGGGAGCGGGGCATGTGATAGTCGGAGGTGACGACGATCAGATGGTCATAGCCCTTGGCCCGCGCCCAGGCGGCGATCTCCTGGGCGTTGCCCACCGTGTCCTCGGCCTCGAAGCCCAGATCGACGCAGCAGTTGAACAGGCGGCTCGAGCCAGGGGTCAGTTCACGCAGTTCGCGACGGCGGACCTCGCGGTTCACGCCCGAAATCAGCACCCGTTCGCCCTTGCCCTGCTCCAACAGGCGGATGGCGGCGTTGACCCGTTCGGACGAGGGGCCGGTCAGGGCCACAATGGCGTCGGCGGGGGCGGGCTCTTCCGCCGGGGTCAGTTCGCGCACCCGATGGGCGAAGGCGAACAGGCCGACCAGCCAGATCAGGGCGACGACGCCGATGACGACGAGCAGTCTCATGCCTTCCCCCTGCCTGAGCCCAGCACCTGCATGGCGGCGAATCTGGCCGCGACAAGCGCCACCGTAGCCGCCAGCAGCGGACATGGCGAGAGCAACAGCAGATCCCCCCAGGTCACGGGCAGGGCCTGGGTCAGGCCGCCCGATCCGCCCAGGAACCGCACAAAGGCCAGAAGCAGGGCCGCCAGCACGGCGCCGACGGCGCCGGCGCCGGCCGCGATCAGGGCGAACCGCCGCTGGAACAGCCAGGCGATACGCCCGTCGGTCGCCCCGTTCAGGCTCAGGGTCTCGATCACGCCTCGGCCGGCGGCCAGGCCGGCGCGGGTGGCGTAGGCGATGGCGGCGGCGGCGGCGAAGGCGATCGCCAGGAAGGCCGCGCCCGCCAGAACGGTGATCAGGGCGGCCGACCGTTCGACCTCGCCTCGCCACAGACTGTGGTCGTCCACCGTGGCGTCCAGACCGGCCTCGGCCAGGGCGCGGCTCAGGGTCACGGCGCTGGCCGGGGCGTCGGGGTCCAGCCGGACCGTCACCAGATGCGGCAGGGGCAGGTCCGGCAGGACGGCGTCGCCCAGCCAGGGCCGCAGCAGGTCCTCGGCCGCCTTGCGGTCAAGGGCGGCGGCCTCTTCGACCCCGGGCACGCCCGCCAGGGTTTCGGCGGCGCGGGCGGCGGCGGTGTCGCCGCTTTCGCCGACACGGGGCCGCACCTGGACGGTCGCCTCGGCCCCCAGCTGACGCGCCCAGCCGTGGGCGGCCCGATCGGCGGCCGAGGCGGCGACGGCGGCCAGACAGGCCAGAAAACACAGGACGGCGATGACCGTCATCAGCCAGGGCTCGCCCGCGGCGGCGGGGGGCAGCAGGCCGGGTCGACGTCGGGGAAGGCTCCGGGCCAGGATCGACGGCGTCATGCGGCCATCCTGCCGGCTTCGCTCAACCGGCCCTGGTCCAGCTTCAAAACCTTGGCTCCCGACCGTTCGGCCAGGGCCTGATCGTGGCTGGCGATCAGGACGGTGGCCCCCAGGCGGTTCAGCGATTGGAACAGACGCAGCAGCTTGTCGGCCATGACGGCGTCCACGCTGCCGGTCGGTTCGTCCGCCACGATCAGGCCGGGACGGGTGATGACGGCGCGGGCGATGGCCAGCCTCTGCTTCTCGCCGCCGGACAGGGCGGGCGGACGGGCGTCCATCCGGCGGCCCAGCCCGACCCATTTCAGCATCTCTTCGACATCGGCGGCGTAGTCGGCCTCGCGCCCGCCCGCCAGCCGCAGCGGCAGGGCGGCGTTCTCGAAGGCGGACAGATGGTCCAGCAGGCGGAAATCCTGAAACACCACCCCCATGCGGCGCCGAAAAGCGGGGATGTCGCGCCGGTCGATGTGTGAAACGTCGGTTCCGAACAGGCGGAGGCTTCCCTTGGTCGGCCGGTCGGCCAGGGTCAGAAGCCGCAGCAGCGACGACTTTCCGGCGCCGGACGGTCCGGTAAGGAAGTGGAAAGAGCCTCGCGTCAGAATGAGGTTAACGTCTCGCAGCACGTCGGGCGCGTCCGCATAGCCGAAACCCACGCCCGACAGGCGGGCGGTCTCGGCGACGGGGGCGGAATCGGCGGCGCTGGGGGGCGGGGACGGCATAGGGTTTGTTTTCAGGGACAGGGCGTGGACCGCGCCTTACGGGAGGGGGCGACAGCCTCGCAGTCAGCCACATGATACTGACCTGCCCCGCCTGCGCCACCAGCTATTTCATTCCCGACGACGCCTTGGGGGCGAACGGCCGCAAGGTCCGCTGCAAATCCTGCGGCGAGGTGTGGCGGGCGAGCCCCGATGAACCGCTGGAGCTGAGCGTCGCGCCCGAACCGCGCGTCATCTCTACGCCCGAGCCGGAAGCCGTCTCTGAGCCCGCCAGCCTGGCCGAAACCCCGGCGCCGGAACTGCCCAAGGCCTTCCGCGCCCGCGCCGAACATCAGCGACGCCTGCGTCGGGCCGCAACCCACGGCGTGGTCTGGGCCGGTCTGGCCAGCGTCTTCGTGGGCCTGATCGTTTCAGCCTTCCTGTTCCGGATCGAGGTGGTCGACGCCTTTCCCCGCGCTGCGGCCGCCTATGCCGCAGTCGGCGCCCCGGTGAACCCCGTCGGCCTCGACTTCGAGGCCATGAGCGCCAAGGAGGTTCCTTCGCGGCCCGGCATGGTCCTGGTCTCCGGGGCCCTGCGCAACGTCCGTGACACCGAGATCGTGGCCCCGCCGGTGCGGGTGGCCCTGCTGGACGAACACGGCGCCGAGATCGGCTTCAAACTGGTGACCATCGACGCCGCTCCGGTCCTGCCCGGCAAGGTGCAGGGCTTCGCCGTCCTGATCCCCGACCCCGGCGGACACGCCGCCGACATCGGCGTCAACTTCGTCACCGCCGAGACGCCGCACGCCCCGCCGGCCAAGGCGCACGGCGCGCCGAACGGCCACGCAGCGGCTTCCCACGGATCGCCCGAAAACCATGGAGACGAAAGCCATGGGGCCGAGGCCCACGGCGAGGCCCATGCGCCGCCCGCCGCCGCCCACGCTCCCGCCGATCATGCGCCGGCCGCCGCTTCCGAAGGCCACGCGCCCGCCGACGCCCATGCGGAACTGGCGCCGGCCTCCAACGGCCTGCGTTCGGCCGTGGCGCCGGGGATGGGCGGGCGTCAGGCCGCTCCGGTCGAGGCCCGACCCCTCGCGACGGTGGACAGGGCTCATGGGGAGGCGGTATCCGCCTCTCATGGCTGATCCTTCCCCCACGCCGACCGTTCTCCTGGCCGAGGCCGACATCGCCCGCATCGTGGCGGACCTCGCCGCCCGCATCGCCCCCGTCACCGATGACGAGACGGTGGCGGCCGTCCTTCTGACCGGGGGGCTGTGGTTCGCCGCCGACCTGACCCGCGCCCTGTCCCGCATCGGCCGCAACGTTCGTTTCGACGCGCTTTGGCTCGCCTCCTATGGGGACGAGAAGACCAGCCGGGGCGCGATCGACGTCTATGCGCCGTTCCAGCGGCCGATCGCTGGGCGCAAGGTGCTGATCCTGGACGACGTCTTCGACACCGGCCTGTCCTTGGCCGAGGCGGCGCGGATCGCGCGCGAGGGCGGGGCGTCCGAAGTCCTGACCTGCGTCTTCGCCCGCAAGCCCTGGCCCGCCCCCCGCGCGCCCGAGCCGGACTTCGTCGGCTGGGAGGCTCCAAACCGGTTTCTGGTCGGCTACGGCCTGGACAACGCCGGCGGCCTGCGCGGCCTGCCGGACATCTGCGCGCTGGACTGACGATAAAAGCGGCCGGTTCGGCGTTGACTCTGAGACGCCCTTCCGTATATGTCGCCGCTCTTCGCCCCCGGGGGTCCTCCCGGAGGGCGTATTCTTTTTTGCGTTTGCGCTGAGGCTTCAACATGTACGCGGTGATCAAGACCGGCGGCAAGCAGTACCGGGTTCAACCGGGCGACACCATCGTCGTCGAAAAGCTCGACGGCGACGCCGGCGCTGAGCTGAAGTTCGACAGCGTCCTGATGCTGGGCGGCGACAACGGCGTGACCGTGGGCGCGCCCCTGGTCGACGGCGCCTTCGTCGGCGCAACCCTGATCGAGACCCGCAAGGGTGAGAAGATCAAGATCTTCAAGAAAATCCGTCGCCAGGGCTATCGCCGCACCAACGGCCATCGCCAGATGGAATCGGTCCTGCGCATCACCGGCATCGAAGGCGCCGGCCAGTCCGCCAAGTGGGACGGCAAGGTCGAGCTGATCACCAAGGCCGAGATCAATCTGCGGGCCCGCGGTCTCGCGACCCGCGGCGCGACCTCGTCGCTGGGATCGACCGAGACGGTCGTGACCGAAGCCGACGGCGCCGACGTCAAGGCGGCCGTGGTCGAGAGCTCGGCTCCCGCCCAAGACTCCGGCAAGAAGGCTCCGGCCAAGAAAAAGGCCGCGCCCAAGGCTGAAGCCGCCGGCGACGAAGCCTAAGACATTCACCGGCGCCCCGGCGCCAGACCAGTTAAGAGAGACGTCCTCAAGTAGGCCGACAGGCCGGTAGGACGCTCAGGAAAGACGGAGCGGCAAGATGGCTCACAAGAAATCCGGCGGTTCGTCGCGCAACGGTCGCGACTCTGAGTCGAAGCGCCTCGGCGTGAAGAAGTTCGGCGGCGAGCGCGTGCTGGCCGGCAACATCATCGTGCGTCAGCGCGGCACCACCTTCCACCCGGGTGAGAACATCGGCATGGGCCGCGACCACACCCTGTTCGCCCTGACGAACGGTGCGGTGAAGTTCACCACCAAACGCGGCGGCCGTTGTTACGTGTCGATCCTTGCGGCGAATGACGACGCCGCCCAGGCGCTCGCCGCCGAGTAACGCAGTCTGGAACACTCCGGATCGCGTTGCTCACCGAAGCAGCCGATCCGGACCAGGGAACTATTCCGCGGGGAGTCTGGATCACCAGGCTCCCCGTTTGCGTTTCCCCGCCTCGAAGACCGCCCGAGCCCTCCAAGGAGGCGGTCCGAACGGAGGCGAACGCCATGTGCGTCATCGAAACCTCTCCCGTCGTGGAGACCCGGCGCCTGATCCTGCGCGCCCCTGCGCCGCAGGACGCGCCGCGCATCGCGGCCCTGGCCAATGATCTGGACATTGCGCGCATGACCAAGCGAATGCCGCACCCGTTCCGCATCGAGGATGCGGAAGACTTCGTCATTCAGGTCGCCTCCCAGGACCCGGCGCGGGCCAACACCTTCGTCATCGAGCATGAGGCGGAAGGGCCGATCGGGGTGATCGGCCTGTTCGAAGGCGAGGACCGGGTGCCCGAGACCGGCTATTGGATCGGCAGAGACTATTGGGGGCGCGGATTTGCGACCGAGGCGCTGGACGGCGCCCTTGTCTGGGCCGGACGGCGGTGGAAGCGGCGCGCCCTGGTCGCCGGCCATTTCGCCGACAATCCGGCGTCGGGCCGGGTGCTGGAGAAGGCGGGCTTTCTCTATACGGGAGAGACCCGCCGCGCCTGGAGCCGCGCGCGGGGCGCCGAGGCGGACACGCGGATGATGGTCTGGCTGGCCTGAGCCGCGCCTCTCGATCAGCCTGCCAGGCCGGGGCCGTAGACCACGGCCGCTCCGACCAGGCCGGCCAGCAGCATGGCGGTCGCCCCGGCGATGAAGGCGGCCGCCGTTCGGGCGCGGCGACGGCGCGCGCCGCCCGCCCGATACTGGCGGACCAGGATCATCGGACCCCGGGTGAAGGCTTCGGACCCGATGATATTATGCTGGGACATCAAGATCCTCCCCTGATCTTCGGCGACAGGCGGGGATAAGTCGGGGCCGGTCGCGGCCAGAAGATGGCGATCCCCGTTACCGGAATCGCAACTTCGTGAGCTTCATCCGTACGAAGACGGTTCTGCGGCTCAGCCGCAGAAGACCAGTCGCCCGTCGTAGGTGCGGTAGTAGCCGCCGACCGGGTCATAGGAGCGATAGGAGGCGCGGCACCAGGCGACGCGATAGGGATCGCGCGCCGCGCCGTAGCCGTAACCCCGTCCATAGTCCTGGCCGTAGCCGACGCCGCCGCCGGGATAGATCAGGTCAGGGCGACCGTAGGCGCCGGGATAGACGCCGGGGCGGCCATGGCCGTAATCCGGCGCCCAGCGGCGATCGCTCCAGGCCCGATCGCGGACCGGCCGCTGGTCGCGCCAGGCGGCGCCGCAGTCGCTGCGGCCGGCGTCCCAATAGCGGTCGCAGCGATAGTCGCCCGGCCGATCCGCCTGGCCGTTGAAGTCGTAGCGGCGGTGGGCGTCGCGGCGCCAAGCCCGGTCCTCATGACCATAGCCGTACTCATAGGTCCGGTAGGAGCCGTAGCTGGAATAGGTCTGAGCCTGGGCCTGGGTCGGGGCGGCGACCGAAAGGCCGGCCGACGACAGGAGGAGGACGGCGAGGATCGGGGCGGGTCTCATGTCAGTCTCCCTGAACGGGGCCCGGCGGTTCGCCGGGCGGAGGATCGTGGGGACGCTACGGATCAGCTTACAGGGTGACGTTGACGACGCGGCCGCCGCGCGTGTCAACGCGCCGCATCAGGACCAGGGGCGGCTCGTCGCCCGTCCGCACCGGCACGATCAGGAACCAGCCGCCGTCGGGCAGGTCGCTGAAACGGAACCGGCCGTCGCGGCAGGGCTCGGATCGGACAAAGCCGGTGTAGTCGGCGCTGGCGTCGGGCACGGTGCGGGCCCGCACCACGGCGGCGGGGACGGCGGCCCGGTCGGTGGAGCCGTAGAGGGTGCGGAAACGGGCGCGGGTATAGGGGGTCTCGGGCGTCAGGCCGGCCGAGGCGACGCAGGCGTAGGACTTTCCGTCTTGGGCGTAGGCGACGCGGCCCTCTATGGCGGCCTGGCCGGTGCGCTGGGACCAGGCGAAGTCGGCCGCGTTGAAGGCGGCGGGGCCGCCGGTCGGGGCGCCGGCGGGGAAGGTCGTGGGGGCGCAGGCCGAA
>NZ_JBWKZJ010000031.1:0-35207 GCF_059424365.1 Brevundimonas sp. GW456-12-10-14-LB3 | reverse complement strand
TCCCTTGACCTTGCCTTCCAGGAACCGCGCGGCCCAGATCACCTGTCCCGCCACCCGCGCCCGGCCGAAGACGCAGGCCATCGGCGCCCCCTCGGCCGTCCCCTGGATCTTCAGCCCGTCCAGCCTCGGCCCCAGCTGTCGCGCCGGCGACAGGGAGCCGATCACCCGATCGTCGATCACCCGCCCGATCGTCGCCCCGATCACCCGACCGACCGGCCCGCCGACCGACTGCCCCACCGCGCTCAGTACGACTTGCGCCATGCTTCAACCCTCTGTCTTACTGTCTTATCTCAGCGGAGCAGAAGCGATGGCGAACGCCACCCGGCGCACCTGGCTCGAAAGGAACATCCTATGGCTGTTCCTCGGCGGGCTGACGGCTTTGATCGCCGCGTGGCTTCTGCTTTCGCCACTGTTTCTCTACGCTCAGGCGCGTCTGAAGGCGGGCGCGACCCCCTACTGCCTCTACGTCCCCAACCCACACAATTACGTAACTCACCAAGTCACGCATCTGCGGGAACTGGCTTGGCCGCGTGAGCACAAGCGCTGTGGCGGTGCGGGCCCTTGCGATTGGAAGTTTGAGTTCCACGCCGTACTTTCCATCGCGGACAGCAGGGACAACTCACTCTACAACTGGTCCTACAGTCAGTTCGGCTTCCGTCCGATCACCCCATTCGCGCGGGAGACCCTGTATCACGGCCCTGATCGGTGCACGCCGAGGCGGGACTTCCTCGGCGACCTGCCATGGTGAATTTGGGAAACCGGAACACGGCGACCAGCCGTCGTCGCCACCAGACGCCCATCCAGCTCTCCACCACCGCCCGTCCCCAATAGGCGTGAATCATCCTCGATTCCGGCCCGCCGCAGTCGCTCAGAACGGCGCAGTGTTTGGCCGCCACGCCCGGCGACATGCGAAACAGCAGCACGTCCCCCGACCGCATGGCCTCGACCGGAACCGGCATCAGCCACCGCTCCAGCGCCTCCAGCAGGATTTCGCGCCCGCCCGCCTCGGCCCAGTCCGGCGAATAGGGCGGAACGCCTTCCGGCTCCGCCCCCGCCACCTCGCGCCACAGCCCACGCACCAGACCCAGACAGTCCGCCCCCACGCCCTTCACACTGGCCTGATGCCGATACGGCGTCCCCAGCCAGGCCCGGGCCGCCACAGCCACCCGGGCGCCGACGTCTCCCGCCCCAGACCCTCTCCCGCTTGCGGGAGAGGTGGCCCGGCGTTCGCGAAGCGAACCAGGGTCGGAGAGGGAAGTCTTCCTCTCACAAGGACTTCCCCCATCGTCAGGCGTGTCGCTTCGCACCTTGCCCCTCACCGCCGGCTCCCGCCGTCATGGCGGCCGCCCTGCGCCGGCCAGGCCGTCAGGAAGTCATCCCCCGGCACGTCCGGAAAGCCCCGAAAATTCACCCCATTCCCGAACGTCCCGACACAGGTCTCCCACCGCTTGTCGCAGGTCCGCCCGGCCGCATCCGCGACCCCGCAGCGCGCGTCCCCCAGCCGCGCGTCGCACAGCCGGCCGTAGGTCCGCCCGACCACCCGCTCCAGCTTCGCCAGCGGCCCTTCCAGATCGGCGACGAAGGCCCCGTCCTGCCACCTCAGCCGCGTGATCGTCCCCGACCACAGCCGCACCCTCAGCCCCGGCTCGGACCAGTCCAGGCGCCACAGCTCGACCGCCGCCCCGTCCAGCCGGCCCTGCGCCACATCGGCCTCGCGGATCGAGGCGTCGTCCAGCACGCCCGAGGCCGAGGCCGTCCCCGCCGCCAGCCCGACCCCGCTCTCGGCCGCCCCGACGGTCCAGCCGTTCGCCGCCCGACAGACCACCCCGTCCAGCGTCAGATCCCGGTCATGGTCGGTGAAGCCCGCCCGCGTCCCGTCGACGCGCCGCATCAGCCAGACATGGCAAAGCCGCGCCGCGCCGCTTTCGATGCGGGCGGCCAGATCGTCCGGTATGTGTCTCATCTTCGCCTTCGCTCAGTGGTGGCGAGTGGCGAGTAAGCGGGCCGAACATTCGTTCCGACGATCAGGTCTCGGCGCTCCCGCATCCCGAACCGCCTCGCCACTCGCCACTGACCACTCGCCACTCTCTTCAGACCCGCACCTCGATCAGCGGGACCGCCGCCATCCGCCCGGCCTCAAAACTCTCCAGGGTCGTCTCGATCCGGTCGGTGTCGAACCGCACCGGCGTGTCGAACTGAAAGCCCGCCGTGACCGTCACCCCCGGCGCCGGCGCGGCCACCAGGGTTACGGCCCCCGTCGTCCAATCGACGGAAAGGCCCTGGGTCTCCACGCCCCCGACCGCCACCCGCACCGACCCCTCGACCGGCTTCCGGATCGGTCGTTCGACGTCGCCGTAGGTCTTGATCAGCGGAAACACCGTCCGCGCCCCGTCGCCCAGGCCCAGAACCTGATCCCCGGCCGAAACCGTCCCGCTGGGCGCGCACGATTTGAAATCGGCGAAGTCCTTGAACCGGAACCCGTACAGCCGCCCCCGCCGCGCCTCGAAGAAGGCGATCAGGGCGGCCATGTCGTCCAGCGATCTCAGGTTCGCCCCGATCAGATAGCGCCTGCGCCCCAGGGCCCAGGGCGTCGATCGCCGCTCGAACCCGGACGCCAGGGTCGCGATCTCCGTCCGCCGCTCCACCCCGCCGGTCGAGCCGAAAGCCAGCCGCGCGGGCAGGCGCACCTCATGAAAGCTCATTCGAACCTGTCCCCTGTTTCACTTGTCCGAACGGCGCCGCTCGTCCATGCTCGGCTAACGACGGCCGAGGGGGCCGTCTCGAGACGGGAGCGAAGACTTGCGCGGCGAAATCCTCAGCTATGACACCACGGCCGGCGCCGGCCTGATCAGCGGCGACGACGGCGTCCGCTACGGCTTCAGCGCCGCCGGCCTGCAGTCCCCCGCCGTCCCCGCCCCCGGCGTCCGCGTCGATTTCGTGCCCGAGGATGGCGAGGCGACCCAGATCCTGATCCTGGCGGGCGGCCCCTCCACCGTCGGCGTCGCCGGCGGCTACGCCAGTTCGACCGACACCACCGTCGCCGGTTTCGACTGGCAGAAACTGTTCCTGTCCTTCGAGGGCCGCATCCGCCGCAGCCATTTCTGGATCGGCTGGCTGATCCTGCTGGGCGTCGGCGTCGTCGCCGGCTGGCTGCCGATCATCGGCGGCCTGATCTCTCTCGCCCTGATCTGGCCGAACCTGGCCATCACGGTGAAACGCCTGCACGACATGGGCAAGACCGGCTGGCTGGCCGCCATTCCCTGGGGCGCCGCGATCGTCTTCATGACCATCGGCTTCGTCATGGTCATGGGCGCCGCCATCGCCGGCGGCATGGGCCCCGACTATTACGAGGACAATCCCGCCGCCCTCTTCGCCATGATGAGCCCGGGCGTCGGCGCCTTCGTGCTGGCGGCCCTGGTCCCCTTGGCCTTCCTGCTGTGGATCGGCCTGGTCGAGGGCGACAAGGGCGACAACCGCTTCGGCCCCAACCCCAAGGGCGAATAGCAAGACAGTGACGAGTGGCGAGCGGTCAGTGGCGAGACAGGCCGCATCCGCATCGCCGCTCGTCACTCGCCACTCGCCCCTCGCCGCTCGCCACTCAAAAAAGCCTACCTCCCCCGCGCCCCCAGGCTGACCGCCCGCGCCAGCATCTGGGCGATCTGGGCCTCGGATCGCAGCAGGGCCTCGGCCCCGCCGTCCACCGCCACATGGACGGTCACAGCGCCGCCCGTCGCCGGTCCGATCTCGCCGCCGACGCTCGGGCGAAACACCTCCGGCCCCCGTTCTCCGACCAGATAGGCGCCGCCCCCCAGCACCGGCCCGCCGTCGGCCCTGGCCCCGCCGAAATTGGCCCCGCTGAAACTGGACGCCGCCGCCTGGATGGCCGCGCTCAGACCGCTTCCCGATCCGCCGGACCCGGCCGCCGCATTCACCGCCTTCAGCACCGCCTGGGCCAGTTCCGACAGGGACACCTCTCCGTCCGCCGCCGCCCGCGCCAACGACCGGGTCAGGCTTTCGCCCGCCCGGCCGAAGGCCGCCTCTATGGCGTTCGCCGCCTCCTCAGCCGGCCCCTTCAGCGCCTCCAGCGCCGCCCCCGCCTCGGCCGCCTTTAGCGGCAGGTCGTCGATCCCGTCCCGTCCGAACTCATCCGTCATCGGGCCAGTCCTCCATCAGTTTCGCCAAGCCCGCCCGGCCCATCGGCGCCGTCCCGCGCGGCGCCTCGGTCAGCATCCGCCATTCCTTCAGCGACAGCCGCCAGAAGGCCTCGGGCGCAATCCCCATCCGCATCGCCGCCCGCATCATCTCGCCCCAGGGCGTCGCGCCCGTCATCTTCCGGCTTGACCGGAGGACGCCTCAAAGGCCGCCGCCACGGCCCGCGCCGCCTCGCGCGGATCGACCGCCTCGACCTCCGGCCGGGCCTCGCCCCCGCCGCGCAGCACCGCCGCCAGGACCACCATCAGATCCCGCGCCGACAGGGTCTTCATCCGCTCGGCCGCCGCCGCCAGACCCTCGACGCCCAGCCCGGTCTCGATCTCGGCCAGGGCCCCCAGGGTCAGACAGACCCTGCGCCGCACCCCGCCCAGCATCACCGCCGCCTCGCCCCGCGCCTGGTTCATCGTCGCTTCCAATCTCAAGTGAAAAACGCCAGCGCCAGTGCTAGTGCGAGTACGAGTGCTAGGGCCAATCGACATTGGGCCTGCCGCCGTCCTGCCGTCCTGCGCGCAGCCGCCGACCCAAGAGAGGCGCCTCGGGCGTTGAAGACTCTATTCGATTGAGTGTCGGTCTTCCTTCCCGCGTCAGCGGAAGGGAAAACGTCTGGCGGCGTAACGCCGATTGAGGGTGGGTTCATCACAACGGGCACGACGAGGTCACGGCGAACACAGCGGGTTCCGATGGCGTCGTGACCGCTGTGAATCCGCCGTGATCGCTGTGATGAACCCGCGTCCGCCGCATCAAGGCCCTCTGACGCGGGAAGAGCGGCCTGACCGCAGTAAGCTGAATGTCGATTGAACCTAGCGAACGTCTACCCAGCCGCCCCGCCGTTCTCCGCTCACCGGCGAAGCCCGCTCACTAGCACTAGCACTAGCACTCACCCCCCTCACGCCGCCGAAAACCCGACCGCCCCCGCGCTGGCCAGGCTGAGCGCAAAGGTCGCCTCCCCCTCATGCGTCCCGGCGTATTCCAGGGCCGCCACCAGGAACGGTCCCTCCAGCACGCCGAAGTCCGGCACCACCAGCCGCCACCGCTTCGCCGCCTGATCGAAGAAGGCTTCCCGCACCAGGGCGTCAGAGGCCGCATCGCGGAAGATCCCCTGCCCGGACACCGCCGCCGACTTGACCCCGGCCCCGGCCAGCAGCTCGCGCCACCGTCCGGCGCTGTCGCCGTCGGTGGCGTCCACCGTGCGCGCGTTCAGCGAAATCGTCCGCGCCCTCAACCCCGCCACCGTCGTGAAGACGCCCGGCGCCCCCTCGATCTTCAGCAGCATGTCCTTGCCCGCCTGTGCGGTCATCTTGTCCTCGCTTTGCTCCTGAGCGGCGTGTGGCGAGTGACGAGTGGCGAGGAAGGTCGTCGCAACGGCTCCCCCCGCTGCTTCCGCCCGCCCGATCCAGCTCGCCACTCGCCACTAACCACTCGCCACTTCCTCGGTCACCGCCCTCAGCCGCACCACCGCATAGGTCCGCCGCCCGTCGCTCGCCCCGAACACGTCGGCGAAGGTCGCTCTCAGGGTCGCGGTCCGCACCCCGTCCGCCTCCAGCACCGCCTCGTGCAGACAGGCCCGCACCGCCGCCGCCATCGCCTTGGCCTCTTCCGCGCCGAGGAAGCGCGACACCCCGGTCAGGGTCAGCCTCTGCTCCACCCCGCCCCCGTCCGCCGCCAGCGGCCGGCTCTCGCATCGGCCCAGCGCCAGATAGGGGCAGGCCGCGCCCTCCGGCGGCCGGTCGAACACCCGCCCGCCGATCAGGGCCGACACCGCCGCATCCGCCTTCAGGGCCGCGACCACCGCCTTTTGCAGGGCGCTCTCATGATCCTTCATCGCACCCGCTCCAGCTCCAGCCGCAGCCGCCCCGGCCGCAGAGGATCAAGGCCGACGACGTCCCAGTCGGCCCCGCCGAACCGCAGCACCCGCCCGACCGCCAGCCGCGCGTCGGCCCGCGCCTCGGCGCTCAGCCGCTCGACCGTGCGCCTCTGATCGCCCTCGCCCCGTTCGATCCGCCGCCGCGTCCCGCAGGTCAGCCAGGCCGAGCCGACGGGTTCGAAACCCACGCTGCGCCCGCCATAGGGGGTCTCGGCCTCCACCGGCCGGAACAGGCTCGC
The DNA here is from genome assembly GCF_059424365.1 of Brevundimonas sp. GW456-12-10-14-LB3. Taxonomy (NCBI): domain Bacteria; kingdom Pseudomonadati; phylum Pseudomonadota; class Alphaproteobacteria; order Caulobacterales; family Caulobacteraceae; genus Brevundimonas; species Brevundimonas sp. GW456-12-10-14-LB3. Next base: position 28,892 of record NZ_JBWKZJ010000031.1, on the reverse strand, counting down.
CAGAACCCTCACAGCCGCACCGTGCGATAGGGGGCGGTCCATTCGTCGATCGACAGATCCGCCGCCGCCTCGCCCCGCTCATAGGCCCGCAGCACCAGCGTCAGGATCGCCAGCCTCAGCCCCGCCGGCGCGGTCGAGGTCAGGCTCAGCCCCACCTCCGCCTCCACCCGCGCCTGGGCCGCCCCAATCAGGGTCTGGATCAGGCCGTCCTCGGCCTCATGTTCGACCCTCAAAAACAGCTTCGCCTCCGCCACCGTCACCGGTTGCGCCATGTCTCTCCTCGCCTTGCTCGGAAGTGGCGAGTGACGAGTGGCGAGCGGCGAGACCGCCACCCCTACTCAGCCCAAACGCCGTTTCATACGTCAGCGGCGAGCGACCACTCGCCACTCGCCACTGACCACTCGTCACTCCGCGACTACGTCGCCGCGAACCGCATCACCTTGATCGCGTCGAAGTTCTGCACCCCGCCGCCGACCCGCTTGGTCGTGTAGAACAGGACATAAGGCTTGGCCGAATAAGGGTCGCGCAACACCCGCACCCCCGCCCGATCCACGATCAGATAGCCCCGCTGGAAGTCCCCGAAGGCGATCGACAGACTGTTGGCCGCCACATCCGGCATGGTCTCGATCTCGGTGACCGGATAGCCCAGCAGGCTCGCCGTCTCGCCCAGCCGCGTCGCCGGCTGCCAAATATAGTTGCCGTCCGCGTCCTTGAACTTGCGCACCGCCGAGACCGTCTTCCGGTTCATCACGAACCGGCCGTTCGGCCTATACTGGGCCTTGGGCGCATAGATCAGGTCGATCAGCCGGTCGGTCGGACTGTCGGCCGCGAACCCGCCTGCGGCGCCCGAGGCCACATAACCGATCTGGCCCCAGACCTGACCCGCGTCCGCCGCCGTCGGATAGGCCAGAAAGCCCTTGGGCTTGTTCACCCCGTCGCCGGCCACAAAGGCCTGGGTCTCCTGGGCCGCAAAGGCGTCCTCGACCTCGGCCGCCAGCCATTCGTCCAGATCGACCATGGCGTCGTCCAGCAGGGCCTGGGTCGCCGCCGGATTGGCGTACAGATCCGCCGAGGGGAATTCCAGCAGGGCCAGGGTCGCCGGATCGGTCTCGGGCCGCGCCGCCGTCTCCGCCACCCAGCCGCAGGCCACGCCCGCCGTCGAGACCGGCTTTCGGAACACGCCCGCCGCCACCGTCCTGACCGTCGCGATCTCGCGCATCGGCGAGGCCGCCATCAGCCGCCGCTCGATGGCCCGCTCGGTCTCATAGGGCGCGACATAGCCGCCCGAGGTCGGCACCGCAGACAGCCCCGCCTTGACCTCCAGGGCGCCGGCCAGTTGAGGCGAGTGGCCCGTCTTCAGATAGCCGTCCCACGCCGCCTTCGCCTCGGGCGCCGACGCAGGCTCCACCGGCTCGCCGCCGATGGCCGGACGCCGGTTCTGGCTCATCACCCGGTCCAGCCGCGCCTGGGCCGCCGCCACCGCCTGGTCGATCCGCGCGACCTTCTCCTCCAGCAGCACATCGGCCGCCGCCTTCTTCTCGATCTCGCCCAGCCGGGCGTCGTTCGCCCCTTTGAACGCCTCGAACGCCGCCATCATCTCGCGCACGGCGCCGTGCGCCTCGGGATGGCCCGAAGCCTGTTTGGTCTCTTTCATGATGTCTCCGGTGTGAAGGCGCCCGTCTTCGGCGCCGCGTGATCCGGGCGTGGCCCGAAACCTGTGATGGACGACTGCCGTCCCTCGAAAATCGTGCTACTCCGCGTGACGGAGGAGCTTCACCCATGTTCAGTCTCGTTCTCGCCTTCGCCGGCGCCCTGGCGCTTCAGACGCCGCCCGACACCTCCGGCCTGCCGCCCGAACAGGCGAAACAGGTCAATCAGGTCTTCGCCGGCATGACGCGCATGTTCGAAACCCTGGGCACGTGCGAACGCCAGTTCCCGCCGGGCGTCGCCGAGCAGGTCCGCGCCGCCCTGGCCAATGAGACCGATCCGGAAAAGAAGGCGGCCTCCGAGTTCCTCCTGGCGGCCTATGACAAGGGCAAGGCGTCCCCGCGCGCCGCCACCATCTCCTCCGACGAATGCACGGCGGAAATGGAAGCGATCACCGCCGAAATGCAGGCCCTCCAGGCCAATATCGAAGCCTCCGCAGCGGAAGACTGAAGGGTCTGAGACGCAGAAGCCCATCTTTAGGTTTAAGCTTGGAAAGTGACCGATACGACCTTGAAATTGATGGGCGGCTTGCAGCGCTCCTGGCTGCTGAAGCTCGTCTGGACATGGGCGCCGTTTGCACCCCTCATCTTGTGGGCCCTGAGCAGACACTACGCGGGTCCGTGGACCCAGTTGGCGTCTGCGGTCATGCTCTTGCTTACATTCGGGGGTCTCGCCGCCTCTTACGGGCTAGGGCTTATCGAGCGGCGCCAGAGGCGCGCCCGCCGTCGCCGACTCCCTGCCCTACAGCGCATGCAGGTGTCCGAAGACACCAATCTTGTACCGCTCAGCGAAACCCTTTGCGTCACCGACAATCCGCCGATTGACGCCCTGCCCCGGTCCGTTCAATCGGCGATCGCAGTCGGGGGCGCGCCCCTGCCCGGCCCCTTGTCCCACGCCCTCTTGGCGCTGGACCTGTTCCTGTTCGTCCTCCTCATGATCATGATCATGCACGACGATCCGATGGGCGAAATCTCACGCCGCCTGGGCATGCCGCTCCTGCCCTACTGGCCGGTTTTCTCGGCGCTCGTGCTGGCTCTGATCCTCCTGCGTACATACGGGCGACTGGCCCAGATGCACCGACACTACGTGGCCGAGGCCGCCGCTTCAGGCCGTCGCCCTTTCCCCGCCGTCTGACGGCTCGGCGCACACCGAAAGCTCAACCCGCCCGCTTCAACGCGGCGTGATCCGGGGTGGCCCGGAAATGTGTGATCCAGGCCCTAGCCTTGATTGCGCCTCATGCTACCAATGCAGCATGGATAGAGGGGCTCTACGGCGGGCGGCGACTTGGGGCACACTCGCCCTGATGCTTCTGGCTAGCGTTTTTTACGGTCGGCTTGCCCCCTCGCCGCCGCCCGGCATGGGAGGGCTCGGACTTTTGATCCTATCAACGGTCTTGGCGGCCGCCGGTGTGGCCGTCGGACTGCGAAGCAGGTTTCCAGCGCTTCTGACCTGGGCCCGCGCCCAACGCGCGCAAGCGTCGCCGCAGCAGAGAAAGGCCCTTTCCGCACTCACGGGATGGATGGTCCCGGTCGTGCTTGCTCAAGCCTTAGGGATAGTGGTGGGCGGTCTTAGTCTCTTGCTGGAGGGGGCGAACGCTTGGTGGGTTTACCTGTCTGGCTATGCCATGTTGATCGCAGCCACGACTGGCGGCCTGATCGGCAGGCTGCGTGAAATAGATATCCTTCTGACCGCCGATCCGAAGGCTCCGGGCGGCTAGGTTCAACCGACATTCAGCCTACTGCGGTCAGGCCGCTCTTCCCGCGTCAGCGGGCCTTGATGCGGCGACCGGGTTCATCACAGCGATCACGGCGGATTCACAGCGGTCACGACGCCGTCGGAACGCGCCGTGTTCGCCGTGACCGCGTCGTGCCCGTTGTGATGAACCCATCCTCAATCAGCGTTCCGCTGCGCACCGCCCCGGCAGGACGGCGGCAGGCTGAATGTCGATTGGCCCCAGGCCGTCCCAGGGCGCGTCAGGCGACGCTAAACCGCGCCCCCGGCAACATGGGAAACGTCACCAGCGACACCTCCCACAGCTCAACCCCGCTCAGCACCCTCAAACGTCCCTGACGCCGCGCCCGCGCCGTGCGGTATCCGATCGACAGGCCGTCCATCGCGCCCGCCCGGCTCAGGGCGGCGGCGAAGCGGGCCTCGGGCGACCAGTCCTCGATCCGGCCCCGCACGAACAGGCCGCGCTCGTCCTCGCGCACCTCGTCCCAGACCCCGACCGGCGCCCGGCCGTCGTGCTGGTTCAGCATCCGCACCCCTTCGGCGCCCGTCTTCGCCAGACTGTCGGCGAACGCCCCCGCCTGGACCACGTCCCCGTTCAGATCCGCCACGCCCCACAGGGAGGCGTAGCCCTGGATCAGGAGTGGCGAGTGGCGAGGGGCGAGGGGCGAGCGAAGTCGCGCCTGCCTTCGTCCAATCGCCTGGTTCGCCTCACCACTCGCCACTCGCCACTCGCCACTAACCACTCACCCGCCCCCCTCCAGCCGCCGTTCGATCCGCTCGACAGCCGCCGCCGTCGCCTCGCCTTGCGTCTCCAGCCGCGCCAGCCGTTCGGCCACCAGCCTCTGTTCCCCGACCCTCTGCTCCAGGGTCGCGATCCGCGCCGCCGCCCCGCCCGCCCAGACCAAGCCGCCGATGGTCTGCACCACGACCGCGATCACCAGGGCGGTCGGCACGCGCCGGACCTGAGAGTCTTCGCTCATGCGTCACGTCTCCCTCGCCACTCGCCACTCGACACTCGCCACCCCTTCCTCATCCCTCCACCCCCGCCATCCGTCGCCGCTCCGCGTCGGTCAGGAAGCTTGCCGCCTCCAGCCGCGCCCACAGGGCGTCGCGTTCGGGCTGCAGCGCCGGCACGGCCTCCAGGTCGGCCCGCACCTCGCAGCCGGGGAACCGTCCGCCCAGCCAGCCGGTCATCGCGCCCGCCGCCTTGCGCGCCAGGGGTATGACCGTCTGTCGCCAGAAGGCGGTGTTGGCCTCGCGATAGTTGGAATAGGTGGCGTCCCCCGGTATCCCCAGCAGCTGCGGCGGAACCCCGAAGGCCAGGGCGATCTCGCGCGCCGCCGCATGTTTGCCCGCCGTGAAATCCATCTCGGCGGGCGTCAGGCTCAGGGGCTTCCAGTCCATCCCGCCTTCCAGCAGGATCGGCCGCCCGGCGTTCTCCACCCCGGCGTAGGCGCTGGACAGCTGGGCCTTCAGCGCTTCGAACTGGCCGTCGGTCAGCCGCTCGCCGCCCTTGGCCCCATAGATCAGGGCGCCGGACGGCCGCGCCCCATTGTCCAGCAGGGCCTTGTTCCAGGCCCCGGCCGCATTGTGGGCGTCCACCCCTTGCGCCGCCGCCTCCAGCGGCGACAGGCCGTACCAGTCGTCCAGCGGATGCCACAGTTTCAGCTGCATCACCGGCGCCCAGCCGTCGGCCGCCCGCCCGATCCGGATCGACCGTCCGTCTACGGAATAATCCCACGCCTCGGGCCAGCCCGACCGGCCGGGCACCACCTTGACCCGGTCCGACCGCAGCGCCCACAGCTCCTCGGGAACCGCGTCCCCCACCGCCTCGATCCAGGCGTTGCCCGAGACCTGAAGCGATCCGTAAACCGCCTCCATCAGCTCCGCCCCCGACTGTTCGGGATTGGGCCGGCGGATCAGCCGCGCCAGCGGATGGGTCTCGTCGCGCACCCCGTCCACAAAGACCGCAAAGGGCGCCGAGGCCGCCGCCTCCGCAATCATGCGGATGCAGCGATAGGCCACGGCGTTCTTCTGATAGCCTTCGCGCGCCAGGCCGGCGTAGTCATTGCCCGTCCACCGCGCCCGCCCGACGCCCGACAGCAGCACCGCCGTCCGACTGGTCTTCGCCTCCGGCGCGCCCGGATCGGGCGCACGCCCGCCCCGGCCGAACGGCCACCGCATCCCACCCATCGCACTCTCCTGAAAATGTCTCGCCGCAGCGGAGGCGGCGGCCGGCGCTCGGCGCCGCCGTTTCGCCTCCGCCCCGCCCGTGCTAGTCTCGGCCTATGACGATCCACGTCGACATCGCCCGGTCTCAGGCCACCCTGGCCGAACTCGCCGCCCAGGCCGAACAGGGCGAGGAAATCGTCCTGTCCCGCGACGGCCACGCCGTCGCCGTCATCCGCGCCGCAGGGGTCGTCGAACAGCCTCGGTTCCGATTTGGCGCCCTGGCCCACCTCGGTCCGCTGACGGATGAAGAAGCGACTCTCTTCCTTCAGCCGGACCCCGAGATGGAGCGTCTCGCCCGTTCGGAAGACGAAGATCATTTCTACCGCTGAATGGCGGTCCTGCTCGACACTCAGGCCCTGCTCCTGGGCGTTCCCTTGATCAGCGCCGACACCGCCCTGGCGCGGGCCGCAGCCCAATATCCCCAAACCTCCGGCGTCATAGTCTTCTGATCCACGGCCCCTCGCCCTGCGGCTCCAGCATCAGCCGCGACACGCCCCAGACCAGGGCGTCGGCCCGGTCGGGGCTGGGTCCGCCCTCGCAGCCCAGGGCCAGCATCTCCTCCTCCAGGGCGGGAAAGTCGCCACAGTGGACGACCCGCCCCTGTTCGTACAACAGGGCCACCGGCTCGGCCCGGGCGGCCTTGGAGCGGCGGGCGTGGACCAGGGCGACCGGGGCCGGACAGTCCGCCTGGCCCAGGACGCTTCGCACCATCTCCCCGCCCTGATTGGCCTCGGCCGCCACCTCCTGGGCGTCGAAATCCCGCGCGGCGCGACAGACGGCGGCGGCCCAGCCGCCGGGCGACAGGCCCCGCACCGTCCGGTCGGCCAGGACGAAGGCCCGCCGTTCGCGCCGTCCCACCACCACTATGCCGCAGGCGTCGCCGTGGGCGCTGGCGGGCGGATCGACCGCCACGATCACCCGGTCCAGCTCGGCCGGCCGGCTTCCCCGCGCCTGTTTCAGATCCGCGATGCGGAACAGGGCGCCTTCGCCCTCCACCACCTGTCCCTCCAGCTCCTGGGCCGCCAGCCGCGTCCCGCCGTAAAGGTCGGTCAGATGGTCGACATAGCCCGGCGACAGGTTCTCTGCGTTGTCCGCCGTCGCCGCCCGGTCCGTCACCGTCCCCGCCTCGGCCATCAGCCGGCGCAGGGCCGGAATGGGCCGGGGCGTGGTCGTCACCGCCAGCCGGGGATCGGGCCCCAGCCGCAGGCCGAACCTCAGGTTCGACAGGACCGCCTCGGGCTTGCGCCAGGTGCAGAACTCATCGGCCCAGGCGGCGTGGAACTGGGGTCCGCGCAGACTGTCCGGGTCCTCGGCGGAAAAGGCGTAGGCGGTCGAGCCGTTGGCCCACACCAGCCTTCGCCGTCCGGCCTCCCAGCGGGGCCGGTCGCCCGGCTCGGCCAGGGCCTTGATGCCCGCCTCCCCCTCGACCATCACCTCGCGCACGTCGTGCAGGGCCGGACCGACCAGGGCGATGACCGCGCCGGGCCTGAACCGCGCCGCCACATCCATCCACACCGCCCCGGCGAAGGTCTTTCCCGACCCGCGCCCGCCCAGCAGCAGCCAGGTCCGCCAGGGCTCATCCAGGGGCGGGCATTGGTGAGGATGCAGCCCCGTCGCCCGCACCATCCGCCTCAGTTCGCGCGCGTCCATTTGGTCGGGCGCCTTTCGTCTCCAGAATGCGGTCCAAACGCTCGGAATGGAGGGTGAGCCGGCGTCGCAGCCGCTCGTCCTCCTCGGGTCTGTCGGTTCGCCCACCCATTTCGTCCTCTTCGCTGTCTTTTTCGGCCCTGCGCTCAGCCTCCATGCGGCGGCGGATCGCATCGACCGCCAGGGCGGCGCGCGCCACCACGCCGGCGCGCCGCGCCAGCGTCTCCGCATCCGCCTTTTCCTCGGGATCGTCCTTGGCCAGCACGGCGGCGGCGCGCTGAACCGCCCCCTTCAACTGCTCGAACAGCGGCGCCAGCCAGTCGCCGCCCGCCTCGCTCTCTTCGCTTTCTCCCGTCATGCCCAAACCCTAGCGCACCAGCGTCCCCAGGCCGGAAGTTCGCGCTTGGAAAGGCGTAATGGTTTGGAAGAACGGGATTTCAAGCAGCGTCGCCCTACGGCTTGAAGCCATGCATCCGACAACGGCTCCAAGCGCGGTAGGCCCAAAAATGACAAAGGGCGCACCCATAAGGATGCGCCCCGGAATTCGACGGCTTCAGCAGCTTGTCATCGCCTCCTGAAGCCCGCCACGCCGTCAAGCGGAGTGGTCTCAAAGCCCGATGCCTGAACAGAGCGGGGACGCGCCCAATCTGGGGGCTATAGGTGCCGTTTCAACTGCTGGAGGCAAGCCGCAGAGTACGGAACCCCTGATGCTTTGATGCTCTGGAGACGACCTGTCTCGACTGAGATCCATCTCCGCTGCAACGCTCAGGGCCTCCCCGTCGCGGTTTGTCTGAGCGGCGGTCAGGCCTCGGATGTGAAGGGCTATGCGCCGGTGATTGACCAACCCGGTCCCGACCCTTGCGTCCTGCTCGCCGACAAGGGCTACGACGCCGACTTCATCCTGGCCGACCTGGAAGCCAGAGACGTCGCCACCGTCATCCCCGCCAGGCGGAACCGCAAGGTCCAGCCCGTCATCGACGGCCATATCTATGGCCTGAGGAACCACGTCGAGCGATGCTTCTCGAAGCTGAAACACAACCGCAGACTGGCCACTCGATACGACAAGACCGCAGACAGCTTCCTCGGCTTCGTCCTCGTCGCTTCAATCCGCCTATGAATCAGACACTTTTCCACACCGTCTAGAATAGAATTTAGAATTAACAAACGCTAATTCGTTCGCAAGGCGTGTTGCGTCTAGGTTGTTTGACGAGAGATTATCGTCAGGGGGGCAGGCTTGACGTTCCATCGCACGCGCCGTCATTTTCAAAGAATCCGCAACCGCGCGACGGGGTTCGAGACGCCCTGCCGCCATCCAAGGTGGATCGATCTTTCAGCGGCGGCGCGGATAGGCGCATCGGTCGTTGCGCTGTCTGCGCCGGGCTCCTCTGTCTTGGCTGCCACTCAGGCGGCCCCTGGCGCCCCGCCGGCGGGACCGCAGAGCCAAGGCCCGACCGAGGTCGAGACCGTGACAGTGGTGGGCAATGCGCGGGTCAGGGGCTCGGTCGATCGTCGCAGCTACGACATAAAGAACGATCTTCAGTATCAATCCGGTTCGCTCGCCGACGTCCTGAGCGGCGTGCCTTCCGTCAGCGTCGATCCCGACGGCTCCGTCAAATTGCGGGGGGCGTCGGGGGTCACGATTCTGATTGACGGGGAGCCTGCGCCTCAGGTCAACGGAGCCAATCAGGCGGCGGGGGTTCAACAGCTACGTGCCGCGCAGTTCAGCCGGGTCGAGGTCATGACCAATCCTTCGGCGGCGTTCAGCCCGGAGGGTCAGGCGGGAATCATCAATCTGATTTCCCGGAAGGACGGACAGTCGCAGCCGACGACCAATATCACTGTCGGCGGCGGCAGTCGCAGCGCAGGGAACTTCAGCGTCAGCCACTCGGCCAATCATGGACCGCTGTCGTTCAATGGGTCCGCCGGCGCCAGACGAATTCCCCTTGTGATCGACGACACTACGACCCGGCGCTTCATCCAGCCCGCCGACGCGATCGATCAAGACCGTCTTGAGAGCCGGACGCAGCTTCGCAAGACGGAAAGCAATGCGTCATCGACCGTGGGATGGCAGCTTGACCCCAAGAGCAAGCTCACGCTCGATCTGGACTATTTCGGCCTGGACCAGCGCCAGGACCGCCGCGCGGTCTTCGACTCGTCCGCCCGGACGAGCGGCGCCGAACCGGCCTTTGAGAGCACCAGCCATGGGCGCAGCGACGCCGACTTGGTCTCCGGCGGCTTGATGCTGAAGCGTACGCTTTCGGGGACGGACAGCTATGCTTTGGCTCGCCTGCGCGTGTCTCGTCAGACCGAGGACGAAGCCCAGGACGACGTCATCGACTATTGGGACGAGCCCACCAGGAACCGGCGACAGGCCACCCTTCGTTCGCTCGAGCTGCAAACGGTGACGTTTAAGGCGGAATACAAGATCGAGGCCAGGCCGGGCGGGGAACTGATCGTCGGGTCCGATCTGGAGCGGCAGGAGGCCGACGTAGGCTACGCCGAGGGTCAGGCGCCTGGAGCCGCCAGTGGCGCAAGAGACAATCCGTTTCGCTACGATCGCAGCGTCGCCGCCCTCTACACAACCTACAAAACTCGATTTGGCGAACTGGAGGTTCTACCGGGCGTTCGGCTGGAAGTCGCCGACTGGGTGACGCGACAAGGCGGGAACGCTCAGCGCACACGTGATTTCGAGATTTATCCGACGGGCCATATTCGCTACACGGTCGCTCAGGATTGGATCATCGGCGGCAGCTTTACGAGACGAGTCGATCGTCTAAGAGCGAATGATCTCGACGAGACCGTTAAATATTCTGGCCCCTTGTCCTATTTCAGCGGCCGACGTGATCTGAAGCCCGAAAAGACCAGCGCCTATGAACTGGAGCTTGAACATGAAGCTTCAGGACGCAACTATTTAGCCACCGGCTACTATCGTTCCACGTCGAACCGGATCGGCACGCTCAGCACTTTGCGGGCCGACGGTGCGATCCTCGACCGGCGCGCCAACATCGGCGAGTTTCGAACAGCCGGCCTAGAGCTTGTGGCGAGCGGCTCGGTCGGATCGACGATCACCTACAAGTTGACCGGCCGGTTTGCTTGGAATGAGGTCAGCGGCGCGGAGGGGGCAGGCTCTTACCGCCGCAGTGCTTGGACGCCCTCGTCTCAAGCCAACGTCAACTGGAAGATCACCGACCACGATTTCGTTCAGATAAACGCCGTTCAGCTCGGTGAAGATCTGAGCCAGCAAAGACGACGCGAGGCGTTCAGTGTCGTCAACCTCGGCTACCGACGAAAACTCGCCGACAGCCTCTTTCTCACGGCCACGGTGTCAGACCTCTTCGACAGCGCCCCAAGACGAGAGAGGGTGCGCGGCGAAACCTTCGATCAGGACATCGACCGCCGCTACGACGCCAGACGCTTCACGCTCTCCCTGTCCTACGCCTTCGGGAGGCGCACCGGCAGCCTGGAGGATCGCTTCGACTACGGCAACTAGGCGGTGCGGACAAAGTGGATTCCCAAATTCTCTGATTGCTGATTCAAGGCTGTTCTTGCGGAGAGCGGCGTTGGTTCGGGGTTTGATGACGGACGAGGAATGGGCCTTCTTCGAGCCGTTCGTGATCGAGACGGGACCGAGGCGGGGTCGGCGGCCACGGGATCATCGGCTGGTTCTGGACGGCGTGTTCTGGATCGCCCGTACGGGGGGCGGCCTGGAGGGATCTACACAGCCATTTCGGCGCCTGGAACTCGGTCTATCTTCAGTTCAGGCGGTGGACGCAGGCAGGGCTCTGGGACGTGATGTTGGAGGCGTTGAACGCGACCGGCGAAGGTCGCGCCAGCGTCCAGATGATCGATTCCACCATCATCCGCGCCCATCAGCACGCCGCCGGCGCGCTCAAAGCCATCGGATCAGGACTAGGGTCTTGGCCGCTCGCGCGGTGGCTTCTCGACCAAGATCCATCTCCGCTGCAACGCTCAGGGCCTCCCTGTCGCGGTTTGTCTGAGCGGCGGTCAGATCTCGGATGTGAAGGGCTATGCGCCGGTGATGGACCAACCCGGTCCCGACCCTTGCGTCCTGCTCGCCGACAAGGGCTACGACGCCGACTTCATCCTGGCCGACCTGGAAGCCAGAGGCGTCGCCACCGTCACCCCCGCTCGACCATCCATTCGGGCGCCTCGAAGTCCAGGGCGTCTTCCGGCTCGGCCAGGGCCAGTTCCGAGATCGTCTGTCCCCGGACCGAAACCCCGGCCGTATGCACCGTCTCGGGATCGCCCGAGACCAGCGGATGCCAGGCCGCCAGCGGCCGCCCCTCGTGCAGCCGGCGATAGGCGCAGGACAGGGGCATCCACTCCAGCGCCTCGATATTGTGCGGCGTCAGCTTGATGCAGTCCGGCACATGGGCCTTGCGGTTCGCATAGTCCGAACAGGCGCAGGCGTTCGGATCGAACAGCTTGCAGTGGACCCGCGTCGGGATCACCTCGCCCGAGTCCTCGTCCTCGAACCGGATGACGCAGCACAGGCCGCAGCCGTCGCACAGCCCCTCCCACTCGGCCGGGGTCATCTCGGCCAGGGTCTTGGTTTCCCAATAGGGTCGGGGGGAAGCGGGCATCATCGGACGGGGCGCCTAATCGACGGATGCGGCCATCAGATGGCGGCCGCGTCCTGAACCAGGCATCCATACCACCCCAGGCCCTGATAGGTCTCATAGCCCGGCGTGCGGGCGTAGCCGACCGTGCGCCCCCCCTTGGCGTAACTGCCCATGGCGCCGCCCGCGACGTCCAGCTTGACCGTCTCGTTCAGCACCCCGACCCCGTCCGAGGCCGCCAGCACCCGGTGCGTCTGGTCCAGCAGCAGCACCCGCGTCCGGGCCTTTTCGTCGGGCGTCAACCGCACCCCGTCCACCACCGTCTGGGCCTGGGCCTGCCAGTCGAAATGGACGCCCAGAACCCCGATCACCGCCCCGTTCGCCAGGCCGCCCTGGCGGATGGCGGTGGCGTAGGTCGCCGTCGGCGCCCCGTTCAACGCCTCCAGCCGGGCGACGTCCGCCACGGCGAAATCCTCGCCCGATCGGGTCGCCAGGGCGTCGCGGAACCAGGTCATCTCCCGCGCCGACCGCCCCCGGACCGGATAGCGGTCGGGCCGGCCGTTGGCGACGATGGTCCCGTTCCTGTCGCAAATCCACAGGTCCAGATAGACGGTGTAGGCGTCCAAAATGACCTTCAACCGGCGGCTGGCGTGTTCGGCCTTGGCGGCGTCCGGCTGGGCGACGCAATCCACCACGGCGCTGTCGGTCGCCCACCAGCGCACGTCGCAGGTCCGTTCGTAAAGGTTCCGGTCGATGATCTCGATGGCGTTCAGCGCCAGGTCCGCCAGCCTCTGGCCCCGCAGCTGGCCCAGGATCGCCCCGCCGATGGCCGACAGCTCGCTCAGGTCGCCCCGCACCTGCTGCTCCAGGGCGCCGGCGATGTCGTCGATCTGGCCCGAGATGCGCTTGAACTCCTCGGCCACCACCATGAAGCTGCGCCCGGCCTCGCCGCTGCGGGCGGCCACCACCTGGGCGTTGACCACCAGCATCTTGGAGGCCCGATTGACCGAGGCGATCTCGCCGATCTTCTCGCCCGCCACGGCGTTCAGCCGCTCGGACAGTTCGAGAATACGCTCGGGCCTGACGCCCGCGTCCGCTTCACTCATGGAGACCCCCGTCCCGCCCGGCGCGCCACAAGGGGAGGCGGGCGAACCGAGGCAAGCGCGAAGGCTAGGACGATAAAACTTAACGCCAGATAACCACGGCTCAGTGAGCCATGCTCTTGGAAAACAACTGGATCACCACCACCCCGCCGACGATCAGGGCCAGGCCGAGCATCGCGGGCGCGTCCAGCCTCTGGCGGAAGGCCACGGCCCCGATCACCGAGATCGCCACCACCCCCAGGCCGCTCCAGATCGCATAGGCGATCCCCACCGGCATCTGCTTCAGGGCCACCGACAGCAGATAGAAGGCCAGGCCGTAGCAGACCGCCGTCCCCGCCGTCGGCCAGGGCCGGGTGAACTGCTGCGAGGCCTGAAGCAGGCTGGTCCCCGCCACCTCGCAGGCGATGGCGGCCAGGAGGGCGGCCCAGGTGACGGGGCTCACGGCTCGTTGGCCGTGATCGTATGCCCCGGCGTCAGCAGGGACAGCAGGGCCTTGCGCTGCTCGTCCGAGACCTGATGCAGGCCGAACAGGTCCGACATCCACAGGCCGTCGGCGATCAGCCGCAGCATCAGGGCGTCGTCGGCGCCGACCGGATCATCGGGATCGTCTGTCTTGATCCGCTCCATCCAGGCGTTCCAGCGCAGCACCAGGTTGGGTTCGATCGCAAAGGCGGCCAGAACCACCCGCCCGATGCTGACGTCCTGGGGGGTGAAGGGTTCATTGACCGTGGCCCTCAGATAGGCGCGGGCGTTGCGGCCGTAGGGTTCGGGATCGCGCGCCGCCTCGGCCAGAACGCTCTCGACATGCATGGCCCCCAGATGGTCGACCATCCCCTCCAGAAGCGCGGTCTTGCTGGGAAAATGGTGCAGCAACGCCCCCTTGCTGACGCGGGTCCGCGCCGCCACTGCGTCCAGGGTGAAACCCGCCGCCCCCAGTTCGGCGGCGACCTCCAGGGCCTTTTCGATGATTTCGGCGCGGGTTTCGTCGGGCGCGCGGCGGCGGGTAAGCGTGTCCATAAGCGCTACATACCAACCGGACGGTAGGCGTCAACCGTCAAAGGTCGTGGCGGTTCGCCCTCCCCTCCTCTATATGGCCGCCGATGGCAGCCAGACCCCCACTCGTCGCACTCAAGGACGTCCGCCTTCAGGACGGCCCCCGCCCCCTGTTCGACGGCGTCGATCTGGCGGTCGAACCCCGCAGCCGCGCCGCCCTGGTGGGCCGCAACGGGGCGGGCAAGTCCACCCTGATGAAGGTGGTCATGGGGCTGATCGAGCCCGACAGCGGCGACCGTTCGGTCCAGTCCGCCACCCGTTTCGCCTATGTGCCGCAGGAGCCCGACCTGTCTCCGCCGGCGGGTTGGGTCGGCCGTGCGGGTTCTGGTGCTAGTGATGGTGCTAGTGAGCGAGGCGTCAGCGGGCGAGGCGTCAGCGGCGACGCTCACCTCTTGCTCACTAGCACTAGCACTGGCGCCTGGACTCTCCTGGACTACGCCTCCTCCGGCGAGGCCGAGCCCTGGACCGCCGAGGCCTTGCTGACCACCTTCGGCCTGGACCCGGCCAAGTCCACCCAAGGGCTGTCGGGCGGCGAAACCCGCCGGGCGGCGCTCGCCAAGGCCTTCGCCGAGGAGCCCGATCTGCTCCTGCTGGACGAGCCGACCAACCACCTCGACATCCTGGCCATCGAGCTTCTGGAAAACGAGCTGATCTCGGCCCGGTTCGCCCTTCTGGTCGTCAGCCACGACCGCGCCTTCCTGAACCGGGTCACCGACACCGTCCACTGGCTGGAGGGCCGCCGGGTCCGCACCCTGAACAAGGGCTTCGTCGAGTTCGACGACTGGGCCGCCAAGACCCTGGAGGAGGAGGCGGAATCCCTGCGTCGCCTGACCAAGACCATCGAGCGCGAGACCGAGACCTTCTACCGCTCCATCACCGCCCGCCGCAGCCGCAACGAGGGCCGCGCCCGCGCCCTCCAGGCCATGCGCGCCGAACGGGCCGAGAAGATGAAGGACGTCCCGCGCGAACTGTCCCTGGGCGTCGATTCCGGCGCGACCTCGGGCAAGCTGGTCGCCGAGATCAAGGGGGTGTCGAAGGGGTTCGACACAGTGGCGAGTGGCGAGTCGCGCGTGGCGAGCGACGGCTCCGCCGCCCCGACCGCCGAGCAGGACCCGTCGCTCTCGCCACTCGCCACTCGCCACTCGCCACTTCCTGCCCGCCGCACCCTGTTCAAAAACCTGACCACCCGCATCATGCGCGGGGACCGCCTGGGCATCGTCGGCCCCAACGGCGCGGGCAAGACCACCCTGGTCAAGACCTTGCTGGGCGAACTGGCGCCCGACGAAGGCACGGTCCGCCTGGGCGCCAATCTGGAGCCCGTCTATCTGGACCAGTCGCGCGAGGGGCTGAAGTCGGACATGACCCTGTGGGACGCCCTGACGCCCGGCGGCGGCGACAGTATCCTCGTGCGCGGCGTGTCGAAACACGTCGCCGCCTACGCCAAGGAGTTCCTCTTCTCCGAGGCCCAGCTGCGTCAGCCAATCTCGACCCTGTCGGGCGGCGAGCGCAACCGCCTCCTCCTGGCCCGCGCCCTGGCCAAGCCCGCCAATCTGCTGGTCCTCGACGAGCCGACCAACGATCTGGACATGGACACGCTCGACAAGCTCGAAGAGCTGCTGGAGGGCTATGACGGCACCCTGATCCTGGTCTCCCACGACCGCGATTTCATCGACCGGCTGGCGACCTCGACCCTGGCCCTGAACGGCCGCGGCGACATCGTCGAGACCCCCGGCGGCTGGACCGACTTCCTGCGCCAGAATCCGGGATTTCTTAATCCTCCCCCCGTTGGGGGAGGGGGACCGCCGAAGGCGGTGGAGGGGGCTCGGGCCGTCCCCGCCCCTCAAAAGAAGACCGCCAAACTCTCCTACAAGGACGCCCGCCGTCTGGAAGAGCTGGAAAAGCTGATCGAAACCCTGCCCGCGACCATCGCCCGCCACGACGCCGCCCTGTCGGACCCTGACCTCTACGCCCGCGACCCCAAGGCCTTCGACGCCGCCATGAAGGCCGCCGAAAAGGCCCGCGCCGAGCTGGAAGCTGCCGAGATGGAATGGCTGGAACTGGAAGAGAAGAAGGCGGCCCTGGCTGGCTGAGGGGCGCCCTTGAATCGGATGCGCCAAACCCAATCTCATGCTAGGGTGAAGCCCTGAAGGAGACTCCATGTCGACGATGCAGATCGCTTCTGAAGAGACCCTGCGCGCCGGTCGCAGGATCGTCGAACAGTACGGCAGCTGGTCGGCCGCCATCGCCAAGGGCGAGCGTCGCGACGACGGCGTCGTCATCCTGCCCGCGCCGCCGTCTGTCGCGACCACCGCTCGGGCCGAGGCGCCCGCCCAGACTCCGGCCAAGACCCCGGCGCGCGCCGTTTGACCGTCACGCTCGGGGTCGCCTGGGCGCTGTTCATCCTGGCTCCAGGTCTGGCGGTGTTCGCCGCCCTCTACACCTCGGGCGGCGGCAAGGTGGTGGCGCCGGCCCCACCTGCCCCCAACTCCTTCACCGCCCTGTCCATCGTCATCTTCGGCGCCCTGACGGCCCATGCGGCGGCGGCCTTCGTCTTCGTCCTGGGGGACGGCGTCGCCTACTCCCTTCCGGCCTTGCGTCCGCCGTGGAACCCCAATCCTTACGCCTATTTCCTGGCCGCCCCGCCCAAGACCGACCCCTTCCTCGGCCTTGAGGTCTGGTCGCTGCTGTTCGTCCTCCTGGTCCTTTCGATCGGCGCCTATCTGGTCATGCGATGGGCGATCGGCGGCGCGGAGCGGACCAGCATCGCTCGGGCTCGGCTTGAGCCGCCCCAGCCTGCGGTCCCCCTGTTCCGATTTCTGTACGGCGGCTGGGCTTCGACCCTGGTTCAGCTCAGTCCAGAAGCCGCCTACGACAAGCATCTGGCCGCCTATGTCGTGACCGACATGGAGACCGAGAACGGCTGGGTCGGCTATGAGGGCGAGGTCGCGAGCCTGTCTCTCGACACCGACAAGCAGATCGTCGCCCTGACCCTGAAGAACTGCCAAGCCTTCCGGCTGGAGCCCACAAAGACCAGCCTCAGTCACAGGGTGATGGCTCGTGCGGCGCCCATTCCCCTGCTGCTGATCGAACGGTCGCAGATCAAGAATGTGGCGCTTCAGGTCGTCTTTCAGCGCAAGCCCAGTCCTCGTCCGGCGGACGGAACGGTCGTCTAGCCCTGCGCAGGTCCGCCGTCCTGATCCTGGGGCGGCGTCTTGCCCTGGACCCGGTTCTGCATCACCCCGACCACGATGAAGGCGACCAGGCCGAAGGCGAACCACAGGCCGAACTTGTCGGTGAGCAGGCCGATCAGGCCGAAGATCAGCAGAACGCCGAAGGGGGTGAGCTTCTTCATGGGGCGGACGTTAGCCGGGTTTCTTTCGGCTGACGAGACCTTCCGAAACCTCCGCCCTTGAAACCAAAGCCGCCCTTACCCACTCCAGCCTCATGACCCTTTCCACCCATGTCGTCGACTTTCCCCCGGCCCAGCAGGCGGCGGTGCGGCGGATCAACGCCGTCCTGGCCCGCGCCCCGCGTCTGCGGACCGACCCCTGGCGGATCGAGGCGGGCCAGCGCCTGTCCCTGTGGTTGGACGCGGCCGCCGGGGCCGTCACCGTTCCCCGCCTGCGCAAGCGCGGCGTCACCGTCGAAAACCGCCAGACCGACGGCGAGACGCCCGTTCCCTTGCGCATCCTGCGGCCCGAAGGTCCGCCCCGCGCCGTGGTCCTGGACATTCACGGGGGCGGCTGGGTTCTGGGCAGCGCCGGGCTGAACGACCGGCTGAACGCCCATCTGGCGCGCCACGGCTTCTGTGTCGTCTCGGTCGATTACCGCCTGCTGTCCGAACGGCGCGGCGTCTATATCGACGCCGCCATCGCCGACTGCCTGGCCGCCGCCCACTGGACCGTGACCCATGTCGACGATCTGGGCGCCGCGACCGTCTTCCTGACGGGGGAATCCGCTGGCGGCCATCTGGCGGCCCTGACCGCCCTCGCCCTGCGCGACCAGGGGCTGATCGACAAGGTCCGGGGCTGCGTCTTCACCTATGGCGTCTTCGACCTGTCGGGAACCGAGGGCGTCCGTTCGGCCGGGCCCGAGACCCTGCTGTTCAACGGCCCGACCATGCAGGCGGATCTGGCGCGGCTGGCGCCCGACCGCGACGAGGAAGCCTTGCGCCGCCCCGACGTCTCGCCCCTCTACGCCGACCTGACCGGCCTGCCGCCGGCCCTGTTCCTGGCGGGCGAATACGACCCCCTGTTCGAAGACAGTCTTCTGATGGCGACCCGCTGGGGCGAGGCGGCCGAGGCCGATCTGATCCGCGTGCCCGAGGCGCCGCACGGCTTCCTGCATTTCGGCGGCCCGGCCGCGCGCGGGGCGCGGGCGGCCGTCCGCCACTGGCTCAACAGACACCTGAAGTCATAAGGAAAATTCCCGATTGTGGGACTTAGGGATTTCCCTTACCTCACGAAGCGTCACCACCGCGCGATCCGGACGCGGGAATCGGGGAGAAGTGAGGCTTTGAACCCGGTCCTGTTTCGCCGTCCCCTCTATGGCTACGGCCTGGCGGTCTGCGCCTGGCTGACCGCGCTGGGTGTGCGCATGGCCCTGGCCGACTGGTTCCCGCCGGGCTTCCCCTATCTGACCTTCTTCCCGGCCGTGGTGGTGATCGCCTATTTCTGCGGACTGGGGCCGGCGGTTCTGACCGCCGTCCTGTCGGGCCTCAGCGCCTGGTGGTTCTGGATCGGGGCGCCGGGGTTCGACTGGAGCGCAGCGACCGGCCTGGCCCTGGCCTTCTACGTCTTCGTGGTGGCGGTCGACATCTTCTTCATCGTCGGCATGAATGCGGCGACCGACAGTCTGAAGCGCGAGGTGGCGCGCAACGCCGCCCTGGCCGAGAGCCGCGACCTGTTGCTGAAGGAGGTCCAGCACCGGGTGTCCAACAACATCCAGGTGGTCTCCAGCCTGCTGCGGCTTGAGGCCGGCATGACCCGGGACGAGACGGCCCGGCGCGTCCTGTCGGAGGCTGCGGCCCGCACGGCCCTGATCGCCAAGGTGCAGCGCAGCCTGTTGGACGCCGACGGCGCCGCCGCCCCCTTCGACGACCTGGCCCGCCGCCTCGTCGCCGACGCCCTGGAGGCCACGGGCCGCACGGATGTGACGATCGAGGTCGAGCGCGCCTGCCACGCCCTGACGGCGGAAGAGGCGACGCCGGTCGCTCTGATCCTGCTGGAATGCGTCAACAACGCCCTGGAGCACGCCTTCCCCGGGCGCCCCGGCCGGATTGACATCCGTCTGTACGAGGTGGACGGCGAACGCCGGCTGGAGGTGCGCGACGACGGCGCCGGCCCGCCGCCGGCCTTCGACCCCGGCCAGAGCCGCAGCCTGGGCCTGCGGATCGTCCTGGGCCTGGCCGAACAGCTGCGCGGTCGGTTCAGTCTGGTCGACGGCGCGCCCGGCGCCCTGTGCCGCCTGACCTATCCGCGTCCCGCCGATCACTGATCGACCGGCCGCCGTTTCTGTGGACAGCGCAAAGCCCTGATCCGCAAAAGCGAATTTGATCCGTCCACCGATATTCACAGGCTTGTCCACCGCCGCCGGGCCGGTCATGCACATCGGGGCGAGTTCGGGCGCTTGCCTCATACCGGCTTTCGCGAGAACGTCAACAGGCCGAGGGACACGGCGGCGCGGAAATCGGGGGAGACCCCGGCTTCAAGCGGACCGGCCCGGCTCTCCGACCCGGCGTAACGGGCGATCTTCAGGATCGTAACGGGCGTCAGGCGGGATCCAGGCTTCCGGCCTTCGACGGTCTTTCAAGACCGGCGGACGCAGGGAGAACCGGATCGGGATCGACGGACGACGCGGACGCAATCCGCGGGACGCCTGAGACCCTGAGCGCGACAGGATACAGCCGACCGTCTTCGCGGGCTCCCGCCCCGACGACGCCCAGGCCGAGGTCCGAACCCGCCCGGCCAAGTCCAACCCGGACTTGGCGAGGGGACGAAGCACACGGGCTCCCCCGCACGCTTCGTCCCCTCGCTCAATTGGGACGCTGCGCGGTCGCCGCCGTCGGATACGGCTTCATCGCTCCCCCGCCTTCCCAAGGCCGCCTTCCCCTCGTAAAGCAGGGCCATGATCCAGCGTGGGAATCGCCTGCTGAGCCGTCGCCGCGCCCTGCTCGCGGGCGGGGCGGCCGTGGTCGCGGGGGCGGCCCTGGGCCTGAGGGGCTGCGGCCGGTCCGAGGCGCCGGTGGACGAACAGGGCCGGGTGCGGCTGCGCTTCGCCACCGACTGGCGCGCCCAGGCCGAACAGGGCGGCTTCTATCAGGCCCTGGCGACCGGCGCCTATGAGAAGCGCGGGCTGAACGTCCAGATCGTCCAGGGCGGACCGGGCGTGAACGTGCCCCAGCTGCTGGCCTCGGGCGCCGTCGAACTGGGCATGGGGTCCAACAGCTTCATCCCGATGAATCTGGTCGCGGCCGGGGCGCCCGTTAAGGCCGTCGCCGCCTTCTTCCAGAAGGACCCCCAGGTCCTGATCGCCCACCCCGATCCGGCGCTTGAGACCATCGCCGACCTGAAGGGCCGGCCCTTCCTGCTGGCCGACGCCTCGATCAACGCCTTCTGGGTCTGGCTGAAAGCCAAATACGGCTTCACCGACGACCAGGTGCGCAAATACACCTTCAACCTGGCGCCCTTCTTGGCCGACGAGCGGGCGGTGCAGCAGGGCTATCTGACCAGCGAACCCTACACCATCGAACAGGAGGCGGGTTTCGAGCCCAAGGTCTTCCTGCTGGCCGACGAGGGCTATCCCTCCTACGCCGCCATGGTCCTGGCCCCCAACGCCTTCGCGCGGGACAATGCGGCGGCCCTGCGCAGCTTCATCGCCGCCTCGGCGGAGGGGTGGCGCGACTATCTGCGGGGCGACCCGGCGCCGGGCGACGCCCTGATCCGCAAGGACAATCCGGAGATGACCCAGGCCATCCTGGACCAGGCCCGGCAGAAGCTGCGCGACAACGCCATCGTCGACGGGGGCGACGCGGCCCTCTACGGCCTGGGCGCCATGACGCCCGACCGCTGGCAGGCCTTCTTCGACGTGACCAGTCAGGCGGGCGTCTTCGATCCGGGCCTGAACTGGCGCGAGGCCTTCACCGACAACTATCTGCCGGGCCGTGGCTGAGCCCATCGCCGCCCTGCGGGGGGCGTCGGTCGATCTGGCCGGGCGCGCGCCGCTGGGGCCGCTGGACCTGACCGTGGCGCGGGGCGAGATCGTGGCCCTGGTCGGCGCCTCGGGCGCAGGCAAGTCCACGACCTTGCGCCTGCTGGCCGGGCTCCAGTCGCCCAGCGCCGGAACCGTCGCGCGCGCCGTCGGACCGGGCCGCACCGGCTTCGTCTTCCAGAGCCCGACCCTGACGCCCTGGTCCGACGCCCGGGCCAATGTCGCCCTGCCGCTGGAGCTGGCGGGACGACCCCGCGCTGAGGCGCGCGGACGGGCGGCCGCCGCCCTGGGCGCCGTCGGTCTGGGCGACCGGCTGGACGCCCGGCCGTCGGAACTGTCGGGCGGCATGGCCATGCGCGTCGCCCTGGCCCGCGCCCTGGTGACGGGGCCCGAGCTTCTGCTGCTGGACGAGCCCTTCGCCGCCCTGGACAGCGTCACCCGCCGCCGTCTGATCGAGGATCTGCACGCCCTGTGGGCTGCGGCCGACCCCCGCCCCGCCGTCGTCTTCGTCACCCATGACGTCGAGGAGGCCGTCTATCTGGCGCAGCGGATCGTGGTGCTGGAGGCGGCGACCGGCCGGCCCGTCGCCGATCTGCCCACGCCGGGCGCCCCGCCGCGCCCCGTCCGCTGGCGCGCCGATCCCGCCTATCGTCAGGCCGTGGAGACGACGGCCGAGGCCCTGGAGGCGGCGATGACGTCTCAGACGGCGGAGACTGCGGCGTGAGGCGGTCGGCCGAGCTGATCCCGCCCCTGCTGCTGGGCGTCGTCCTGCTGGCGGCCTGGGAGGGGGCCTGCCGTCTTCTGGACCTGCCGCCCTATTTCCTGCCGCCGCCCAGCGCCGTGGCCGCCGCCCTGATCGAGGCGGGGCCGCGTCTGGCCGCCTCCGCCTGGATCACCTTCGTCATGGCGGTCCAGGCCCTGATCGTCGCGGGCTTGGTCGGGGGCGGCCTGGCGCTTATGGTGTCGCTGCACGCCTCGGCCGAGCGGGCGGTGCGGCCCCTGGCGGTGGCGCTTCAGGTCACGCCGGTGGTGGCCGTCGCCCCCCTGGTCCTGATCTGGGCCGGGCTGGACCACGCCGACCGGGCGGTGGTCGCCCTGGCCGCCCTGGTCGCCTTCTTTCCCCTGTTCTCGGGCGTCCTGACGGGGCTGAAGTCGGCCGATCCGGATCTGGAGCGGCTGTTCGACCTCTATGGCGCCACGCCCCTGCAGCGGCTGTGGCGGCTGCGCCTGCCCTCGGCCCTGCCCTTTGCGCTGGAAGGTTTGCGGGTCGCGGCGGGCCTCGCTGTCATCGGCGCCGTGGTGGCCGAGTTCGTCTCGGGCTCGGGCGCGACGCAAGGCTTGGCTTGGCGGCTACTGGAGGCGGGAAACCGGCTGAGAACCGCCGAAATGCTGGCCGGGGTTCTGTGCCTGACCCTGCTGGGCCTGGCGCTGAACGCGGCCGTGGGATTGGTCGAGCGAATCGTGACGGTGCGAATCCGGGTCCGCCGTTAGCGGCGGATTAAGCGATGGCCGCCTAGGCTTGCCCGATGTCATTCGCCCGAGGCCGTCTCTTGCGCCCTGTCCTGCTCCTGTCCAGCGTCCTGTTCGCGGCCCTTATGGGCGCGGGCGCGGCTGCGGCCCAGGTCGCCACGACGTCCGAGGGGCTGCGCTATCTGTCCTGGCCCGGCAAGCCGCCGGTCGCCCGCGGCCCCGACGCCCGCGCCTCGTCCGCTCAGACGACCGCTCCGCGCGCGACTCTTGCCGCGCTTCCCCTGGCCCGGCTGGACGCCCCAGCCTCCACGGCCGTCGCTGCCCGGCGGGGCCTGACCCCCGCCAGCGACTGGCTCTCGCCCGCCGTCGCGTCCCAGCCGGTGTCGCAGCCCCGCCCCTATGAGGCGACGACGCCCCAGCCCGCTCCCGTTCAAGTCGCTTCTGCGCAGCCGGAACCTGTTCAAGCCCCAATCGTCCGGGCCCCAGTCGTCCAGGCCCCAGTCGTCCAGGCCGCTGCGGACCGGACCGCGCCGGCCCCCCAGAACGCGCCCCAACCGGCGCCCCAGGCCGACGCCCCCGGCGATCCCATGGCGCCTCGCCGCGACGCCCCGATCTTCCGCCTGACGCAGACAAGCATGGCCGCCGCCGCCCCGGCCGCGACGCCGCCGGTTCAGACGGCCGCCGTTCAGGCCGAGGCGTCGCCGCTCGCCTCTGTCCCCTCGGCCGCTCCCCAGGGGGCCCGCTTCTATTCCGTCCATCGCCAGGCGGGTCATCGTCCTGACCCCATCCCCCAGGCGCAACCGGTCTATCTGGACGCCCTGCCGGTCGAGATGAGCCAGACGCCGTCCTCGGCGGACCTGGCTCAGCCCGACGGCCCGCCGGCCTTGATCCGCAATCGCGACGGCTCGGTGCGAGCCGCCCCGCCGTCGGCGGGCGGGTCCGACGCCGTGGACGAACGCTCATGAGCGAAGCCCTGCCCCCCGAAGACGCCGAGGCGATCAAGGCCTCGCGCCTGCCCCAGCTGATCGCCCTTGCGGAAGAGGCGTCCAGCGAGAAGCGCCGCCTGCTGCTGCGCGAACTGACCGACCAGTTCTTCGGCGACGTCGAGCACAGCGCGGCCGAGACCGACCTCTACGGCGCCGTGCTGGAAACCCTGTGCGAAGACATGGAGGTCGCGGTTCGGGCCGAGCTGGCCGCGCGGTTCGCCGTCGCGCCCGATGCGCCCCACAGCCTGATCAAACGGCTGGCCCATGATGCGATCGAGGTGGCCGAGCCGGTGCTGCGCGGCTCCACCGTCCTGACCGACGCCGATCTGATCGGCGTGGTCTCCAAACACGGCCAGGACCATCTGCGGGCCGTATCCGGCCGGGTCGAGGTGCCCGAGGCGGTGTCCGAAATCATCGTGGCGCGCGGCGACGACCACACCCTGGGCGCCCTGTTGCGCAACGACGGCGCCCGGCTGTCGCGCGCCGCCTCCGAGACGGCGGTCGAGCGGGCCAAGGTCAATCCGGCGCTTCACGCCCCCGCAGTCGAGCGCAAGGGCCTGCCGATCGACCTGCTGAACGAAATGTATTTCGTCGTGGAGGCCCGGCTGCGCCACCAGATCCTGGAGCAGAACGCCAGCCTGGACCCGGCCCTGCTGGAGGCGGCCCTGGCGGCCGGGCGCACCCGCGTCGCCACCAGCGACGGCGCCCTGCCCCCCGACTACGCCGAGAGCCAGGCCTATGTCGAAGAACTGCATGCAGCCGGCCAGCTGACGCCCCAGGTGCTGATCCGTTTCCTGCGGTCCAAGGGCCGGACCCCTTTCCTGGTCGCCCTGTCGCGCCTGGCCGACATCGACTTCCACACCGCGCGCGGCATCGTCGATCGCCGCGACCTGGACGCCCTGGCCGTGGTCTGCAAGGCGGCCGACATCGACCGGGCCATCTTCCTGACCTATGCGGTGTCGCTGCTGGGCGCGGATTCCAACCCGATGGGCAAGGCCGCCGCCTATGGCCGGATGTACGGCGAACTGACCACGGAGGCCGCCGGGCGCACCCTGCGCTTCTGGCGCATGCGCCGCGTCGCCCAGGCGGCCTGATTCCGACAGGTCGCTCTCCCTTTCCCTGCCGGGAGGGAGAGATGCGCCTCGTCCAAACAAAAACGCCCGCCTCTGGAAGGAGGCGGGCGTTCTATACCGATCAGTCCGGGCTTACTTCTTGGCGCGCGGCGCGCGGGCCGGCTTACGGCCGCCCTGGCCCAGGCCCATCTGCTTGGCCAGTTCGGAACGCGCCTTGGCGTAGTTCGGCGCGACCATGGGATAATCCTTCGGCAGGTTCCACTTGGCGCGGTATTCTTCCGGGCTCATGTCGTATTTGGTGCGCAGATGGCGCTTCAGCGACTTGAACTTGCGGCCGTCTTCCAGGCAGATCAGGAAATCGGGGTTGATCGACTTGCGAATCGGCACCGCCGGTTCCTTGGGTTCCGGCTCGGCCTCGACCGGACCGCTCGAAACACCCGACAAGGCGGCGTGAATATTAGCGATCAACGCCGGAAGGGCCTCAGCCGTGACGGTGTTGTTGCCGACATAGGCCGATACGATGTCGGCGGTCATCTCGAGCAGTTCGGGCTTTTCTTCCATGCCTTGCGTCGCTTTCTGATTCTATTCAACTCGACTGAAACGCCAGCCGCGTTTTCACACCAGTCTCATAGAGTTATTGGTCGGCAAAAGCAATCGCAGAAGGAAACGCCGATTTTCGGCGGAAAAGCTTCGCGGAAAGCTGACAGGGATCAGCGGCCGAAGTCTTCGGCCAAGGCCAGCATCGCCGCTCGTTCCGGGGCTGAATATTCATCGACCTGTTCATCATCCCCGGCGCGAATAGCCTGCAACAGAGCCGGCGTAAGGGCCGATGACAGCGACCAGTTCCAGTAACGCAATACCGTCTGGGCCCGATCAACCGCCAGCAGGTCATAGGTGATCTGAACCCTCTCCCAGTCGGGATGAACCGAGCCGTCAGGCTGAACCTCGGGGCGACGCATGGATCTCCACAAGTTGTGGACGTCGGTCTTGGACAGACCGGTCGCCTTACACAATATGGCCAGGGGTTCGCCCCCCGCGTCGCCCAGGATCTTGGCCCCCGTCAGGGGTTTGATCCCGGACAGATAGGCGATTTCACTGGCGATCTCGCGCGACAGGCCGTCGCGGGCGGCCGTGGCGACCGCCTGTTCCAGACTGTCGAAGGGGCTCTTTTCGATAGCGGCGCGGTTGCGCTGGCGCCGTTCGATGAACTGCAGGGCCTTGCGCGCGACCGGATCGGCCCAGCCCTCGCTCGCCGCCATGGGAAAGACGTCCTCAGCGACCTCCTGCATGACGTCGCGCGAGACGCCGAAGCGCTGGAGGATGGTGCGCCGATCATCGGCGCCGCACCACCAGAACATCACATAGGCCCCCGACGGCCGCAGCTCCGGCCGTTTCAGCAGGCCGCCGCACAGGCCCGGGTGGGTCCGGCTGAGGGCCACCACCGTCTCGATCCCGGCCTGGGACAGGCGGGCGGTCGAGTTGCGCAGCAAGGTCTCGATCACCTCCGGCTCGCCGAAACCGACCAGGGTCTCGCAGACGATCTCCGACAGGCCGCGCCGCGCGGCCATGACGCGCCGGTGCTCGGAACCCGCGTCGCGGGCGCAGGCGACGAGGTCGGCGTCGCTGAGGGCGGCGCACTGTTCGATCAGCACCTGGGCGATCTCGATCTCGTCGCGCAGCAGCAGCCGGGCCAGGGCGTCGGGCAGTTCGGCCAGGGCGGCCAGCCGCCCCGCCACCCGGCGACGCTCCTCCGGCGAGGCGAGGCGCAGCATGTCGACCAGCAGGTCCCCGACCACCGACCGTTCGAAGGCGTTGATCCGGCTGGCGGGCAGGGAGACCACGTCGGCCAGCCGTTTCAGCAGGGCCCGGCGCGCCCTCAACGGCGGCGGCCCGGCCTCCTCTTCCTCGATCAAGGTTGGCGGCTGGCTCATGGCGCCACCCTAAAACCTGGCGGGTTAAGCCGAAGTATCGCCGATCCTCACAGGCCTTCGAACAGGGCGGTCGACAGATAGCGTTCGGCGAAGGAGGGGATGACCACCACGATGGTCTGGCCCGCGCTCTCGGGCCGGGCCGCCAGACGGAAGGCGGCGACCAGGGCCGCGCCCGAGCTGATGCCGACCGGAATTCCCTCCAGCCGGGCCGCCTTGCGGGCCATGTCGAAGGCCTCGTCGTTCGACACCTGCTCCACCCCGTCCACCACCGACGGATCATAGATGGCCGGGACGAAGCCGGCGCCGATGCCCTGGATCTTGTGCGGGCCCGGCGCGCCGCCGGACAGGACGGGCGAGGCCTCGGGCTCGACCGCGATCATGCGGATCGAGGGCTTCTTGGCCTTCAGGGCCTGGCCCACGCCCGAAATGGTGCCGCCGGTGCCGACGCCGGCGACCACCACATCCACCGCCCCGTCGGTGTCGTTCCAGATCTCCTCGGCCGTGGTGGCGCGGTGGATGGCGGGATTGGCCAGGTTTTCGAACTGGGACGGGCTGACGGCGCCGGGCGTGGAGGCCAGCAGCTCCTCGGCCCGGGCGATGGCGCCCTTCATCCCCTTTTCAGCCGGGGTCAGCTCCAGCTGGGCGCCCAGCAGGGCCAGCATCTTGCGCCGTTCGATCGACATGCTCTCGGGCATGCACAGGATCAGCTTCAGCCCCTTGGCGGCGGCGACGAAGGCCAGGGCGATGCCGGTGTTGCCGCTGGTCGGTTCGATCAGGACGGTCTCGGGCGTGATCTTGCCCGCCGCCTCCAGCGCCTCGACCATGGCCACGCCGATCCGGTCCTTCACAGACGCGATCGGGTTGAAGAACTCCAGCTTGGCCAGGACCGTCGCCCCTTCGACCGGCGCCAGCTCGGCCGACAGGCGCGGCAGCCGCACCAGGGGGGTGTCGCCGATGGTGTCGACGATGGTGTCATAGACCTTGCCCCGGCCCTTCTTCACGTGACGGGACGCATCATAGTGGAAGTCGGACATGGGGCGGGCTCCGGGGTAGGGGACGGGTCGTTCAGGATGCGTAACAGATAGACGGCGCGTCCGATCCGCAAGGGGTCAGAGGCGATGATTTCTCTTGCCCGCGCTCAGTTCCGGCGCCGCCAGCCAGCCCTCGGCCCGCAAGGGGGCGACGCGGGCGCGTGAGACCGGGGCCGTCAGGCCGCCCTTCAGCTTCAGGACCAGATTGCGGCCGTCCTCCACCACCCCGACCACGGCGGCCGTCGCCACCCACCAGGACCGGTGGGTCTGACGCCCGTCCAGATCCGCCAGGCCTGCCATGGCCTGGGACAGGGACATCAGCACCAGTTCCGAACCCAGCGGGGTGTGGAGGCGGACATAATGGTCCTCCATCTGCAGGCACAGAACCTCGCGCCCCAGGCGGGCGGGCAGGCGGTCGCGGGGATCGGTCGAGGCGGGCGCCGGGCCGGACTCCCGCCGGACCTCCTGGTCTCGGATCGGCCGCCGGGCCAGCAGCCACAGGATCGCGCCCGTCGCCACGGCCCCGACGATCAGGCTTTGCCCATACCATTCCAACAGCCCGACCTCGAAGGTGCGGCCCCAGACGAGGCGCGCCAGTCCCCGGCTGATCAGGGTCATCGGCGCCGCCAGGCCGGCGACCGCCAGCGGCGCCCACAGCCAGGGCGAAAGACCTCGCCTGAACGCCCAGCGCGCGGTCAGGGGCAGGGCCAGGCCGAACAGAAGCCAGCCCGCCCACAGGCTGGCGGTCCAATAGACGATCCGCACCGGCGCGGGTCCGTTCATATAGGAGCCGAACGGGCCGATCAGGCCCAGCAGCACGCCCAGGGCCGTGGCGACGCCCAGCCCCAGCCGCGCCGCCCGCCAGACGTCCGTTCGCGAATCCCCGATCTTCATCCGTCTGTTCTAACCCCGGAACGGCCTTTGCGGAATCGGCCGACCGCCTGCGCCCGTTCGCCCGGCGGCGAACCCGTTCGCCCATTGGCGCAAAGCCGGATGCGGACCGCCCTCGCCCCCGGTCAGAAGGCGGACCGCAACCGCCGCAAACGAGGCTCCGACATGCTCCTGACCGCCGCCCTCCTGACCGCCGCCCTGACCCTTCAGGTCCAGCCGACGCCCCCGGTCCCACAGCCCCCGACGCC
>NZ_JBWKZJ010000030.1:0-37004 GCF_059424365.1 Brevundimonas sp. GW456-12-10-14-LB3 | reverse complement strand
CCCCGGTCGAGCCCCCCTCCCCGCGCCTGTTGTCGGCCTCGGGTCTGCGCCACGCCGGTCGGTGGCTGGCGCCGGTGGAGGCCCTGGAGAAGATGGCGGAGTTGCGGGCCGCCAATCACGGCCGGCTGTCGGACGAGGCGCTGACCGATCTGGGGTGGAGCGCCGATCAGGCGAAACAGCTCATCGCCGCCCTGAAAACCGAACGCGCGCGCCTGCCCGACAAGCCGGGCGCCGCGCCTAAGATCGTCAAGGATTCGCCCTTCGCCGCCCTGGCCGCCCTGACCGAGGCGCCGACGGCCAGACCCAAGCGGCGGCGTCCGCGCCGAAAGGCCGCCTCTTGAGGCCCTGTCCTTTCGTCATCCTCCGGCGAAGCGAAGCGGAGACCGGGGGACCCAGCGGCGCGCGCGAGCGCGAACCTGTCGCGGACAAGGCGCTGTGGACATTATGCGGCGGACACATCGCCTTCGGCGCCGCTGGGTCCCCCGGTCTGCGCCGCAAGCGGCTTGCCGGAGGATGACGAAAGGGATGAAGACCGACGCCTGTCGCATCGACGTCTGGCTGTGGCGGGCGCGCTTCGTGAAGACGCGAGGCCTGGCCGCCGCCCTTGTCGAGCGGGGCGCGGTGCGGCTGACCCATCAGGGGCGCGAGACACGGCTGGACAAGCCCAGCCGCTGCGTCCACCCCGGCGACCTCCTGACCTTCGTCCAGAACGGCGAGGTCACGACCCTGAGGATCGAGGCCCTGGGCGAGCGGCGCGGACCCGCCGAAGAGGCCCGCGCCCTTTACAACCGCCTTACGACTTGATCACGAACTCGCCTTCGATGTGCAGCTTCACCTCGTCGGAGACGGCCGGCAGGGCGTAGTTGATGCCGAAGTCCGAGCGTTTGATGGTGGCCTCGCCGTCGAAGCCGGCCTTATAGGCGCCCATGACGGTTCCGGCCGCATTGAACTCAACCTCGATCGTCACCGGCTTGGTCACGCCGCGCAGGGTCAGGTCGCCGACCACCGTCGCCTCGTTCGGATCGGACGGATCGACCGTCACCGAGCGCGAGACGAAGGTCGCCGTCGGATGGTTGGCGGTGTCGAAGAAGTCGGCCGTTTGAAGATGGGCCTTCAGCCGGTCGTCATTGGGCGCCACGTCGGTCAGCGGGACGGTGGCGGTCAGGGTCGAGGCGGAGGGGTTGGCCGGGTCCAGCTTCAACTCGGCCTTCACGTTCACGAACTGGCCCGTATAGGTCGACAGGCCGAAGTGGCTGACCGACCAGGTGATCTTGCCGTGGCTGGACTCCAGCGCATAGTCGCCGGCGCGGACCTCGGCCGGGTTCTGGGTCAGGGCGGCCTGGGCCACCACCGCCCCACCGGCGGCGAGGCTGAGGGCCAGGGCGCCGGCCACGGCGTATTTGGCGAAGGCGTATTTCATCAGGGGAGCGCGCATGGTCATGTTCCGGTAGGGGTTGATATGTAATCTACACAGTTGCGGTTAAGCCCGGCCTTTGTCAAGCGTTCGGGCTAGGGCCGCGAACGCCTCTCAGATTAAGCCCTGCTGTTGACAGTTGGTTGCGCGGTCGCCATGTCGCAGACCTCCCGCTCGCAATCGTGATCTCTTCGCCGCCCAATGACCTACATCGTCACCGACGCCTGTGTGAAATGTAAGTTCATGGACTGCGTCGAGGTCTGTCCCGTGGACTGTTTCTACGAGGGCGAGAACTTCCTGGTCATCGCCCCGGACGAATGCATCGACTGCGGCGTCTGCGAGCCGGAATGCCCCGTCGACGCCATCGTGCCGGACACCGAGGATGAGCCGGACGGCAAATGGCTTCAGGTCAACGCCGAATACGCCAAGGTCTGGCCCAACATCACCGTCAAGGGCACGCCCCCCGCCGACCGCGAACAGTATGAGCGCGAGACCGGCAAGTTCGAGAAATACTTCAGCCCCAAGCCGGGCAAGGGCTCCTGAGCCGGGGCGGCCGACGCAGGGCCGCGCGTTCAAACCTTCGCGACATTCCGCGTCGGCTGTGTGGACGTTTTGAAATTCCGCAAATTTGTGATAGGTTCTGTTTCATTGGATCGGGCGGTCCGCGAAACCTTCGCGCCGCCCGTGTTTGCGACAGAATCCCGCCCATAGACGGGATCGGCCAGAGGTTTGGTGATCCGTTTCCGCATCTGACGTCCGCATTTCATCGACCGACGGAAGCTTCCGGCGGCGAGACTGCATTGCGTTTGATGCGCCTTCGCTTCGCCCGGCCCTGACCGGGAAAGGACGAATATGACGAGCAAGACTGGTCTGGAGTTCAAGGTTGGCGACGCGGTCGTCTATCCGGCGCACGGCGTCGGCAAGGTGGCGGCCATCGAGACGCAGGAAGTCGCGGGCATGTCGCTGGAAGTCTATGTCGTGACCTTCGACCACGAGAAGATGACCCTGCGCGTCCCGACCAAGAAGGCGGCCACCGCCGGTCTGCGTTCGCTGGCCGCCGACGACGTCGTGACCAAGGCCCTGACCACCCTGAAGGGCCGCGCCCGCATCAAGCGCACCATGTGGTCGCGCCGCGCCCAGGAGTATGAGGCCAAGATCAACTCGGGCGACCTGATCTCCATCGCCGAGGTGGTCCGCGACCTGCACCGCGCCGACACCCAGCCGGAACAGTCCTATTCCGAGCGCCAGCTCTATGAATCGGCTCTGGACCGGATGGCGCGCGAAGTCGCCGCCGCCAACAAGATTGACAAGGACGCCGCCGTCGAGCTGCTGGCCAAGTCGCTCAGCGCCAAAAAGCCGGTCCCGACCGCCGAAGCCGCCTAGAGCCTGATCGGTTGAAGTGGAATCGCTTCGCGATTCCGCTGAAGCCGTGAATCAGGCTCCAGATTAAAGCGAGAGCATGATTCACGCTTCTGTCGGAACCGCGAAGCGGTTCCGTCCGAAACGATCATGCTCTAAGCGTCCGCATCGGAACAATGAAAAGGCCCCGGAGCGATCCGGGGCCTTTTTGTTTTGACCGACGTCAAGGCGGGGCGCGGCCTCATCCGCTCAGATGGCCGGCGACAAGGAGCCGACCATGACCGACGCCACCCCGCTGGGGTTTCACCACATCCGCCTGGAGCTGGCGCGCGAACCCCAGCACCCCGACGGCGATCACGACATCGGCTATGACATACTGGCGCCCCTGACGGCCGAGCGCCGGCTGGACGCCGCCGTCTGGCGCGAGGCGCCGGAGAAATGCCGGGTGCGCCGCTTCTCGCACGGGGCTACCCTGGCCTTCGGACGCCTGCGCCATGCGGCGCCGGACCGCTGGTTCCTCGATTTCGAACCCGGAGAGGCCGACGACGCCCACGGCTTCCGCCTGGCCGACGAAGTGATCCAGACCGGCGAATACCTCAGCCTTTCGACCGGCGACCAGACCCACACCTATGTGGTGGCGCGGGCCGAGCCGGTCTGAGCGTCAGAAATATTCGGCGTTGGCGGGGCACTGGGCGCTGATGCGCCGGGCGGTGATGCTGGCCGGAATATAGGGGGTGCCGCGCAGCAGCTGGGCGCCGCCGCGGAAGCTGAAGCTGGTGTCCTCATAGGTTCCGTTCAGCCGGACCTGAATCCGCCGCCCCTTCTTGTCCTGGCACGTCCCCTCGAACCGGGCGCGGCCGTCGCCGACCACCCGGGTCGGATAGGTGCAGCGCCAGCGGTTGGTCGACAGGCCGCCGAAGAAGCGGTTGATCTCGCTGGGACGGACGCATTTCTGATGGGTCTCGTTCTGGCCCAGGGCGCTGGTGGTGTATTCCCAATAGCCCGGCAGCACTTCCGACTGGGCCGGAGTCTGGGCGGGCGCCATGGCCGGGGCGGCCAGCATCAGGGCGCCGGCGGCGACGGGCGCCAGGGCGGCCAGCAGTTTAAGAGACGGACGGGACATGGCGGCCTTCTGTTCAGCGGAAGTCTTCATGATATGGCGTATAGAGCGCGTCATTTGAATGACGGCTGAACGAGGCTGTTCCCCGCCGTCCAGCCGCAGGCTTGGATTTCGGCCGCCGCCGGCGCGCCTGGCCTCGGCGTTCAAGACTCGGCTTGACGCCCGACCGCCTCTTCCCTTATACGGCCCCCTCTCGCGCGGGCTGGTTCCCGCGCGCAACTGTTTCATGCGTCCGCTCCCACGCTTCGGGCCGGACGCCGCACCTTAAGGATCTGACGATGTCGCGTCGTTGCGAACTCACCGGTATCGGCCCGATGGTCGGCCACAGCGTGAGCCACTCGAACATCAAGACCAAGCGCCGCTTCCTGCCGTCGCTGAAGACGGTCAAGGTCACCTCGGACGCCCTGGGTCAGACCTTCTCGCTGCGTATCTCCAACGCCGCCCTGCGCACCCTGGACTACAAGGGCGGCCTGGACGCCTTCATCGTCAAGGCCCGCGACGAGCAGCTGTCGATCGCCGCCCAGCGCATCAAGCGCCAGGTTCGCGCCAAGCTGGCCGAACAGGCCGCCGCCTAAGTCCGGCGACGCATCATGATCTGGAAAGGGCCGGCGGCGACGCCGGCCTTTTTCTTTGCGCGCCTTCCAAGCCCGGATTAAGCCTGACGGGCAACTGGAGGGGAATCCGCATGACTGTCGCCCGCACCCTGGCCGCCTCGGCCGCCGCCCTTGGTCTTTCGGTTTCGGGCCTGTCGGCTTTGACCGTCGCGCCGTCCATCGCCCAGGCGCAGGAGACGCAGGCGGCGACGCCGGTGCGCGATTCGACCCCCTACACCCTGGCGACCGACCAGCCCCTGACCGTCGAACAGCAGGCCATGCGGTTCGACACGGCCGATCTGTCGATCAAGGTCATTCCCCAGGACAAGGCCATCGACGCCGTCGCCGTTCTGGGCTTCACCGCCAAGGCGCCGCTGGATCGGCTGGTGGTCGATCTGGATACGCTGCTGCCCATCTCTTCGGTCCAGATCGACGGGGTCGAACTGGCCGCAGACCGCTGGTCCAACCCCGAGGGGCGGCTGACGGTCCAACTGCCCCAGACCCTGGCGGCGGGCGGGTCGGTCGTCCTGCGGGTCGCCTATGCCGGACAGCCGCGCGTCGCCCCGCGCGCGCCCTGGGACGGCGGCTTCGTCTGGTCCACGGCCCCTTCGGGCGAGCCCTGGATCGCCACGGCCGTCCAGGGCGAGGGCTGCGACATCTTCTGGCCCTGTATCGACAGCCCGCACGGCGAGCCCGGACGGGTCGATCTGCACATCACCGTCCCGTCCGACCTGTCGGCGCCGTCCAACGGCCGCTTCCTGGGCAAGGTCGATCACGGCGACGGCTGGACCACCTGGAACTGGTCGGCCAAGAGCCCCAACACCTATGCCGTCGCCCTGAACGTCGGCCCCTATGAGGAGGTCAGCGGCCAGTATCAGAGCCGGTTCGGCAATACGATCCCGCTGCACTACTGGCATCTGAAGTCGGACGCGCCCGAGAAGGTCCAGGCCCTGTTCGCCGAATTCCCCCAGATGCTGGACTTCTTCGAAGCCACCGTCGGCCCCTTCCCCTTCGGCGACGAGAAGATGGGCGTGGTCGAGACCCCGCACCTGGGCATGGAGCACCAGACCATCAACGCCTACGGCAACGGCTACAAGATCGACGGTCGCGGCTATGACTGGCTGTTGCAGCACGAGTTCGGCCACGAATGGTTCGGCAACCAGCTGACCAATCAGAACGCCGACGACATGTGGCTGCATGAGGGCTTGGACAGCTATATGCAGCCGCTGTACGCCCGCTGGCTGTTGGGCGACCGCTATATGCAGCGGGAACTGGCCAATCAGCGCGAGGGTCTGGTCAACAAATACCCCGTGGTGTCCGGCACGCCCAAGACCGAGGACGAGGTCTATAAGGGCGACATCGGCCCCGGCGGCGACATCTATTCCAAGGGTTCGCTGATCGCCCATTCGCTGCGGATGCTGATCGGCGACGACGCCTTCCATCGGTCCCTGACGCGGCTGGTCTATGGGACCGACGATCCTCGCCCCGGCGCCTTTACGCCCCTGTACCGTTCGACCCAGGACTATCTGCAGATCGTCAATGCGGTGACGGGCGAAGACTATGGCTGGTTCTTCCGCGGCTATCTGTACAACGCCGCCCTGCCGGTCCTGACCCAGACCCGGCGTGACGGCCGGCTGAGCCTGCAATGGACCACCGGCGACGGCGGCGTCTTCCCCATGCCGGTCGAGGTCGAGATCGACGGCCGCGTTCGGACCGTGGCCATGACGGGCGGCCGGGGCGAGATCGCGGTCCCGGCCGGCGCCCATGTCCTGATCGACCCGCAGAACAAGGTGCTGCGCCAGATGGACGTCATCGACCGGCTTCAGGCCTATAAGGCCGAGCAGAGGGCGGCGGCCAAGCCCTAGAGGCTGATGGCCTCCTAAGCCGCCTCCACCGTCACTGACTGGCGCACCATCCGGCAGCGTTCCTGGGTGGTCAGAAAGGCGATGTCGGCGGCGTCGCGGCCGCAGGCGATCCGCACCAGCCCCTCGACCGGGGCCAGGCCCGTCGGATCGACCAGCCACCAGCCCCCGTCCAGCCAGACCTCGAAGATCGCGTGGAAATCGGGCGGGGTCAGCTGATGGGCGAAGGCGCTGACGGCGCGGGCCGGAATGCCCGAGGCCCGGCAAAAGGTCATGCCCAGATGGGTGAAGTCGCGGCACACGCCCGCCCGATCAATGAAGGTGCGGGCCGCCGTCGTCTCGGTGTCCGAGACCCCGTGCTCATAGTCGATGTTCTCGGCGATCCAGTTCAGAATGGCCAGAACCCGGGCCCCGCCCGCCGTCTCGCCGAACTGGCGCGTTACGAAGCGCCCGAACTGGTCGGAGGGGCAATAGCGGCTGGGCTGAAGATAGGGCAGGACCTCGGCCGGCAGATCGCCCCAGTCGTGCTGCGACACGCTGGGCGGCAGCCCCTTAAGCACCCCATTGTCCACGACCGCCTCATAGACCAGGGCGACCTCGCCTTGGACGTGGCAACGCAGGGTCCGGGCGCCGAAATCGACGTCCTCGTCTTCCTGGAACTGGACCGGCGGAGCGAAGGTCAGTCGCTCCTCCAGAATCTCCTGGCCGGGCCAGTGGGCGACCTGGATCTTGTAGATGGCGTCCGTGGGCGGATCAAAGCTGTAAACGAGCTCGGCGCGAACGCGCAATTTCATGGGGTCTGACCGGTGGAAGGGAATGGGGCTAACGCCATGCGACTGCGGCCGTTCCATGTCCAGCCCCTCCAGACTGTACGCCGCCGTACACGGAAGGCTTAAATAGACAAGCCTCGCCAATGTGTTACGGTGTGAGCCCTATGGACCTCTCCCTATCTGACCTGCCGTCTGCCTCGCAGGTCGGACCTGCGGCCTTCCGCTGGGAGCGAACCCGCCGCAACGGGAAGACGAAATCATGACGGACTACGACGTCCGCGCCCAGATCGCCCTGAACGACTGCGACCGGGAGCCGATCCACATCCCCCAGGCGATTCAGGGCCACGGCCTGCTGCTGGTGCTGAACCTGGACGCCCTGACCCTGGAACAGGGGGCCGGGGCGATCGAGGATCTGACCGGCCAGACCCGCTGGATCGGCCTGCCGATCGCCGACCTGCTGGGCGATGTGGTGGGGCGGCGTCTGCGCGACATGGCGGCCATCCGAGAGGCGGGCTTCGCCGGCCGTTGGCGGGCGACCAACCGGCTGGAATACGACGTCGTCGTCTATTATGCGCCCGCCGCAAAGGCGGCCGGGACGGAGGCCGCCTCCGCCCTTCGAATGGTGGTCGAGGTCGAGCAGAGCTCGCAACAGGCCCGGCTGGGCGTCGAACTGATCACCCGGCTCGATACGGCCGGCGCGGCTCTCGAACGCAGCGCCACGGTCCAAGGCGTCTGCGAACGCGCCGCCGACGCCTTCCGAAGTCTGACCGGCTTCGAGCGGGTCATGATCTATCGCTTCCTGGATGACGAGGCGGGCCAGGTGGTGGCGGAATCGCGCGCGGGCGATGCGACCTCCTTTTTGAACCACCATTTCCCGGCGACCGACATTCCCCGCCAGGCGCGGGCCCTTTATCTGCGCAATCCGGTGCGGGTCATTCCCGACACCCGCTATACGCCCCAGCCGCTGCGGCCGCTGCATCCGGGCGAGCCCCCCTTGGACATGAGCGACAGCGGCCTGCGGTCCGTGTCGCCGATCCACATCCAGTATCTGCACAATATGGGGGTGCGGGCCTCGGCCTCGGTCTCCATCATCGTCGATGATGTTCTGTGGGGTCTCGTGGCCTGCCACAGCAGCACGCCGCTGCTGCTGTCCTATGAACTGCGCGTGGCCTGCACCACCCTGGCCCGCACCCTGGCGCGCCAGCTGAAGACCAAGGCGGACGCCGAACTGTATCGCGAGCGGGTTCGGCTGCGTCGGCTGGAGGACGAGCTGATCATCGGCCTGTCGCGCGACCGCGACCTGGCCTCGGGCCTGGCCGACCAGGCCGGCGCCCTGAAGGATCTGGTCGGCGCCGACGGCGTGGCGATCGTCCAGGGCGACCGGATCGAGGCGTTCGGCCATGTCCCGCCGCCGGAGGCCCAGCGTCAGATCGCGGACTGGCTGGAGGCCCAGCCGGGGCTTCGTCCGGTCGCCACCAACGCCCTGTCCACCCTCCTGCCCGAGGCCGAGGCCTGGCGGACCCACGCCAGCGGCCTTCTGGCCGTGCGCCTGCCGGGGCCGCAGCCGCTCAGCCTGCTATGGTTCCGCGCCGAGATTCTGGAGACGGTGCGCTGGGCCGGCGATCCCTCGACCGCCGTCAAATCGACGGACGGGGGCGGCGCCCTGACGCCCCGCGCCTCCTTCGCCGAATGGCGCGAGACCGTGTCGGGCCGCGCCCGCCGCTGGGGCGCCGCCGCCGTCGAATCCGCCGCCCGCCTGCGCGACGCCCTGTCGGACTTCACCTCCGTCACCCAGCTTCGCAGCCTGAACCAGTCGCTTCAGGCCCGCCTGTCCGAGCGCGACCTGCGGCTGGAGCAGCAGGAGTTCCTGATGCGCGAGGTCAATCACCGGGTCCAGAACAGCCTGACCCTGGTGTCCAGCTTCCTGGGGCTTCAGGCCCGCGACCTGGGCGACGGCCCGGCCAAGGTGGCCTTGCAGGAGGCGCGGCGCCGCGTGCGGGCGGTCTCGACCGTCCACACCCGCCTCTATCGCGGGGATCATGACGCGGCCATCGACCTGTCGCGCTATATCGGCGAACTGGTCGAGGATCTGGGCTCAAGCATGGGGCCGGAATGGGTCTCGGCGATCGAGACCGATCTGGCGCCGGTCTGCGTCGGGGCCGACCGGGCGGTGACCATCGGCCTGATCCTGACCGAACTGATCATCAATGCTCAGAAATACGCCTATGACGGGGCGCCGGGTCCGCTGCGCATCGGCCTGACCGAGGCGGACGACAGCCTGCGTCTGGTGGTGTCCGACGACGGCAAGGGCGGCCACAAGGCCGGCAAGGGCTTCGGTTCGATGATGATCGGCAGTCTGGTGGCCCAGCTTGGCGGTCAGATCGACTATCGCGATCAGAAGCCGGGACTGGAGGTCGCCCTGCGCACGCGCATCGAGGCGCCGGCCTGAAGCCAGGCCCTGCGGCGGACGCCGCGTCAAACAAGCTTCGCGGCGAAGGCCGCAGTCAACAGGAAAAACGGGCGCGGAGATCATCTCCGCGCCCGTTTCCATTCTTCGACTTAAAGCAGCTTCAGGTCGATGGCCGAGGTCTTGCCGCGCTGATTTTCCAGCTCGTATTCGACCTTGGCGTTTTCATCGAGGCCCTGAAGGCCGGCCTTCTGAACGGCGGTGACGTGAACGAACACGTCAGAGCCGCCGCTGTCGGGCTGGATGAAACCATAGCCCTTGGTGGGGTTGAACCACTTGACCGTACCGGTCGCCATGTCTGCGTCTCCGTAAACGCGCTTTTCCAGGCGGATCTCCCTCGGGAGGACCCGACAATCCATCTGGACAGCTCGTTCAGGCGAAGGAGCGAGACGCGGGTGTGGACCCCACGCAAAATCCGGACTGCGCCTCTGTTGTCACCCGGCTTTTCCAGACGGTCAACAGCAAAGCGGCGGGCCTTTTCGCCTATCGCGCTTAACGGCAGACGCCCCGGTCGGCGGCGTCGAGGTGCAGATGGTTCTCGTGGGCGGCGTTATAGTCGGGCGTCAGGACCGTGGCGAACAGGCCGCAGGCGCCGTCACGCAGGGCGTGCAGGAAGCGAGACCCCGCCGGTCCCGCCCGCCCCTCGCCGCGCCAGTCGTCCAGCACGGTCACGGTGCGCCCGTCCGCCAGGGTCACGCCCGCGACGTCCAGGGCGTTGGCGCGGGCGTGTTCGCTGGGCCGTTCGCTGACGTCCTGAGAGCCGTAGATGCGGCGGCAGGAATAGGTCCCATAGTTTTCGACCCGGGCCGGGGCCGAGCCCAGGATGTCGCGGGCGGCGGGCTGCAGCACCTGACGGTCCCAGATGACGTAGCGCACGGCCAGGGGGCACTGCATCACCACATCGGCCGGGGCCAGGGGCGTCACCGCGCCCCCGGTGATCCGAACGGCGCCGCGCACGACGCAGAAGCCGCCGTCGTCGCGATCGGCGGCCCGTTCGACCTCGACCCCCGCCTCGCGCAGCACCTGCATACAGGCCTCGGTCGCGCCCTGAACCTCTTCAGGCGCAGCGGTGGGGGAAAGGTCGAAGTCCGCCACCTTGGCCGCCGTCGCCCGCCCGACCGGCTGGTTCAAGTCCAGCGGTTTCCAGGGCAGGTCCTGCGGCGGCGCATAGGCGTTCAGCAGGGCGAAGGCGGCGCAGGCCAACAGCCCGACCTCCCACATCAGATTCCAGAAATCGGCGAAGTCGCGCTTCATACGGCCCCAGCATGGACCGCCAACGGCCCCGCTGGCAAACGCGAGCGGCGCGCGCGCGTTCAATCCCGGCGGTTCTCCAGGCTCAGGCGGCGACCGGGGTCAGGTTCAGGGGTTTGACGCGCGGCAGGATGATGCGCCTCGCCTGGGCCTTCTCGAGACGCGCCAGGGGGACGTGTTTCACATGGCCGTCGGCGGGTCGGAAATCGATCCGGCACCCGGCCGGACCGCTCTGCTGGGGCGGGGCGACCCGAACCCCCAACCGGTCCAGAAAGTCATAGGCGAAGGCCAGATTGTCCTCGCCGATGGAGTTGACGAACCGGCCCGGGCTGGCCCCGCCGAACAGCTGGGCCTCCAGCCGGCTCTGCCGCGCGCCGGCCTGCAACAGACCCTCGATCAATCGGGGCATCAGATCATCGCCGTAACGCGCCGGGTCGCCCGAAGACCCAAGCCGACGCTGGGGCAGGACGAAATGGTTCATTCCCCCGACGCGCGCCACTGGATCATGGATGCAGGCGGCCACGCAGGAGCCCAAAACCGTGGTCAGGACCAGATCGGGCTCGTCGGACACCCCGTATTCGCCCTGGCCAAGCGACAGGCGGCGACCGCCGCCCGACGGGTCCCTGTTCAACTCCGAAAGATTGCCGATCAACATAGGCGGACCCGGTTTCGTTAAGTCGCGACTATGAAAGGTCAGGGTGTAGAAAGCGTATAGAAGACGCCGGTACGAACCCTTAGGTCCAGGTCAAATCGTTGCAGTCACAAGCAAAAATTGCGTCTCGCGGGACTTATAGGGGACGCCGCCCTAGGTATTGATCCGTAAATGCGCCGCCGCCCCAAGGCTCCGCTTGTCCCCGGACGCCCGACCCTGCACCATGGCGCCATGGGAAAGAAGACCGACGCCTATGACGCCGAGCTGGAACGGCTCCAGCTCGCCGTTGTGAAGACCCAGGCCTGGACGATCGAACACGGGCTGCGCGTGGTGATCGTGCTGGAGGGGCGCGACACGGCGGGCAAGGACGGCGCCATCAAACGGCTGACCGAACATATGTCGCCGCGCCAGACCCGTGTGGTCGCCCTGCCCAAGCCCAGCGATCGCGAAACCACCCAGTGGTATTTCCAGCGCTATGTCCCGCACCTGCCGGCGGCGGGCGAGACCGTCATCTTCAACCGCTCCTGGTACAATCGCGCCGGGGTGGAGCCGGTCATGGGCTATTGCACCCCGGAACAATACGCCCAGTTCCTGACCGACGCCCCCCGGTTCGAGCGGATGCTGACCGAGGACGGGATCATTCTGATCAAGATCTGGCTGGACATTTCGCGCAAGGAGCAGGCTCAGCGGCTGAAGGAGCGCCGGGTCGATCCGCTG
This sequence comes from Brevundimonas sp. GW456-12-10-14-LB3, assembly GCF_059424365.1. Taxonomy (NCBI): domain Bacteria; kingdom Pseudomonadati; phylum Pseudomonadota; class Alphaproteobacteria; order Caulobacterales; family Caulobacteraceae; genus Brevundimonas; species Brevundimonas sp. GW456-12-10-14-LB3. The sequence goes on along the minus strand of NZ_JBWKZJ010000030.1, from coordinate 24,799 downwards.
AAACAGTTCAAACTGTCGTCCCTGGACGCCGAGGCCGAGGCCCGGTTCGACGCCTATTCCGCCGCCCGCGACCGGATGCTGGACGAGACCGACCGCGCCTACGCCCCCTGGACCGTCATCGCCACCGACGACAAGAAGACCGCCCGGCTGAACCTGATCCGGCACATATTGAAGGTGCTGGACCATTGCGGCGAGGAGATCGCCGCACCGGACGACGAAGTGGTCTTGACCGCCGCCGAAGCCAAGGGCCGGCTGGCGCGCTAAAAGAGGTCAGGCTTCGCCGGCGATCTGGCGCAGGGCCTGTTCGAACACCTCGGCGGGCTGGCCGCCGCTGATCATATATTTGTTCTCGACCACCACGGCCGGGACCGAGTTGATCCCCCGCGACCGCCACAGATCCTCCTCGGCGCGCACCGCCTGGGCGTAGCGGCCCGAGGCCAGGACCTCGCCCGCCTCGGCCCGGTCGAGCCCTGCCGCCTCGGCGGCGGCCGTCAGAACCCCGGCGTCGGTCAGGTTGCGGTTTTCGGTGAAATGGGCGGTAAACAGCGCCTGTTTCAGCGCCTTCTGCTTTTCAGGCGCGGTCTCGTGGGCCCAGTACAACAGGCGGTGGGCGTCGAAGGTGTTCCAGATGCGGCTCTCATCGGTCATCCGCATGTCGAAGCCGACCTCCCCTGCCCGCTCGCGGATCATGGCGCGGTTGGCGGCCGACTGTTCCGGGCTCGCCCCGTATTTGCGGCCGATGTGTTCGACGATGTTCTCGCCCTCCGGCGCCATCTGCGGGTTCAGCTCGAACGGATGGAAGGTGATGTCGGCCTGGACGCCTTCATCCTTCAGCCGGTCCAGCGCCGCCTCCAGGCCGCCCAGCCCCACCACGCACCAGGGGCAGACCACGTCGGAGACGAAGTCGATCTTCAGGGTCTTGGAAGCGGTTTGGGACATGGCGCCTTCTGAAACAGCCTTGGTTTCGGATCATATGGGAGGGCCGCAGCGCGGGCGCCAGTGAGCCGGAGGTGAGCGGCGCGGCTCGGCCGCCGCGGACCACGCGCACCGCTTGCTCACCCGCACCCGCGCGCTTCACTCACCCCAGCTTCAGGTCGCGCGGCGGACGGATCCGCCGCCAGCGGGCCTCGACGAAGGCGAAGGCGCCGAAGGCCATCAGCCCCGCCGCCGTCAGACCCAGGATCCACGACCCGCCGGGTTGGCTTTCCAGCGTCTCCAGGGCGGCGGCCGTATTGGTGACCTCGCCCGATCGGGTGTGCAGACCAGCCAGGACGACGAAGACCCCCAGCGGCAGATAGGCGAAGCCCCGCGCCCCATAGCCGATCCGCGCCAGGATCGAGACCGGGCGACGCAGGCTGTCGGGACAGGCCAGGGCGGCGTCGAAGTCGTCGCGGAAGGCCCGGACGATGTTGCCGATCCCAACGCCCAGCACCACCAGCCCCGCCGCCGTCAGCAGCAGGTCGCCGAACGGCAGGCCCAGAACCATGGCCGCCTTCTCCTGGTTTTCGGCGATGCTTTCGGCCTGATCCGCCGCCTGACTGGTCGCGCCGCCCGCCTCATCCAGATATTCGAACACCCCCGCCGCCAGAAGGCCGTAGAACAGGCCGCTGGCCGCCTGGCCCGCCCGCGTCGCCCAGCCCTTCAGATCGCGCCCCGCATGGTCCGCGTCGAACACGGCCTGCAGGACGCGCCAGCCGACGAAGGCCCACAATCCCAGGCCCAGGGCCACCAGCCAGACCCGACCGAAGGGCTGTTCCGCCAGCCACCCCGCCGCCCCGCCCGTGCCGACCGCATCGCCGATCCGGTCCAGGGCCGCCAGCAGGGTCAGGGCGCCGGCCGACAGATAGACGAAGCCCCGCGCCCCATAGCCGATCCGCGCCGCCTGCTCGACCAGGACATGAAGCGGCGGCGTTCGGCGCGCGACCGGAATCCGATCACGCACGGTTCGGCCCAGGGCGGCGGCGGCGTGACGAAGGCGGGCGACGGCCATGCGGGCTCCTGAAGAGGCGGAGCCGTTCAACGTGCCCGGCCGCCTATGGCTCCCGCCCCGCCCGCCGCCTCAAGCTCCGTGGGCGGCGGGAAGCTCCAGCACCGCCTTCAGCCCGCCCATGTCGCTGTCGCCCAGCGTCAGCCGCCCGCCGTAGGCGCGGGTCAGGTCTTCGACGATCGACAGACCCAGGCCCGATCCGGGCGCGCTTTCGTCCAGCCGGGCGCCGCGCTTCATCACCGCCTCGCGCTGATCGGCCGGCAGGCCCGGTCCGTCGTCCTCGACCACGACGATCATCTGGCCCAGGCCGTTGCCCCCGGCCGAGACCCGCACCCGCCGCCGCGAGAACTTGGCCGCATTCTCGATCAGATTGCCCAGGATTTCCTGCAGGTCCTGACGTTCGCCCAGGAAGGCCAGGTCGTCGGGCGCGCGCCAGTCGATCTCGACCCCCTTGTCGCGGAACACCTGTTCGATCATCACCGCCAGCTCGTCCAACACCTCGGGCACGGGCGTGGTCTCGCCCAGGCCGTGGGCGGCGCGGGCGGCGGCGCGGGCGCGACGCAGATGGTGATCGACCTGGCCCTGCATGATCTGGGTCTGGCGACGCACCAGTTCCGGCAGGGCCCCTTGCGCCGTCCCGGCCTCGGCCAGCATGACGGAGATGGGCGTCTTCAGCGCATGGGCCAGATTGCCGACATGGGTGCGCTGGCGGTCCACGACCTCCTGATTGTGGTCCAGCAGATTGTTGACCTGTTCGGCCAGGGGCTGGATCTCCAGCGGATAGGCGCGTTCGATCCGGGCCGCCTGGCCCTTGCGGACCGCCGCGATCTCATTCCTCAGATCATAGAGGGGCCGCAGACCCACCTGGACCTGGATGAAGACCGCCGAGACCAGGCCGAAGCCCAGCAGCAACAGGGCGACCCAGGTCACGGTGGCGAACTGGCGCGCATCCGCCTCGACGTTGGAGCGGTCGATTCCGACGAAGAAGACCACCGGCGCGGCCCGCCCCGGCAGGGACTTCATGCTGGCGGCGATCCGCAGCGGCTCGCCCGCCGGACCGACGGCGTTATAGGTGATGGTCTGGCCATAGGCGTCGTCCAGCCGCGCCGGCAGGTCCGGCGGCGCGACCAAGTCTTCGCCATACAGGGAGTCCGACCGGGTCAGGATGCGCAAGCCCCCCGCCAGGGTCGGCTCGGCCGTCATCCAGTATTTGCCGGAAAAGACCCGCAAGGTCGGGGCGTCCATGATCTGGGGCGTCATCACCGTCCCGCTGGCGGTGACGGTGCGCACCACCAGTTCGTCGGTCGTCTCGGCCAGGACGTTGCCCAGGCGGCGCAGAGCCGATTCCTTGAACTGATTGGTCAGGACCAGGCCCGTGGCGACCAGAGCCAGCAGGATCCAGCCGGAGGCCAGCCAGATCAGCCGCCGCGTCAGCGACCGCCCCGGGCGGCCGAACCATCGGCCCCAGCCGGCGCGCCTCGTCCCCCCGTCTCGGTTCATCGACTCAGGGTCACGCCGCCTCGGACTCGCCGGCCAGGGGCGCCAGCCGATAGCCCAGGCCCCGCACCGTCTCGATCCGGTCCGAGCCGATCTTCTTGCGCAGTCGGCCGATGAAGACCTCGATGGTGTTGGAATCCCGGTCGAAGTCCTGGTCGTACAGATGTTCGACCAGTTCGGTGCGGCTGATCACCCGGCCCTGATGCATCATCATATAGTGCAGCAGCCGGTACTCCAGCGAGGTCAGGCGCAGGGGCTCGCCGTTGACGTTGGCCCGCGCCGCGCGCGGGTCCAGCCGCAGGCCGCCGCACGACAGGGTGGCCGAGGCGATGCCGGCCGAGCGGCGCAGCAGGGCCCGCAGCCGCGCCAGCAGCTCTTCGGTATGGAAGGGTTTGGTCAGATAGTCGTCGGCCCCCGCGTCGAAGCCCGACACCTTGTCCGACCAGGCGCCGCGCGCCGTCAGGATCAGGACCGGCGTGGCCTTGCCCTCGCGCCGCCAGCGCTCCAGCACCGACACCCCGTCGATCTTGGGCAGGCCCAGGTCCAGAACGATGACGTCATAGGGTTCGGTGTCGCCCAGGAACCAGGCCTCCTCGCCGTCGGCGGCGTGATCCACCGCATAGCCGGCGTCGGCCAGGGCGCCCTTCAGCTGCCGCGACAGATCGGCGTCGTCTTCGACCAGCAGGACACGCATCTTCAGTCTTCTCCCATCACGCGGCCCGAGCGGGCGTCCACGCGGATATCCGCCACCCGGCCGCCGGGATATTCCCAGCGCACCACCACTGTGTCGCCGCGCGGGCTGACGCCCAGCATCCGGCCCTCGCGACCGGCGCCCACCCGGCGCACCACGGCCCCCAGGTCGGCGCGAGGCGCGTCCACGGCCCGACTGTCGCGCGGGGGCGGACCCCGACGGTCCTGGGGCCCCTCGCGATCCTGATCCCGCGACGCCTCACGCGACTGGGCCGAGACCTGGGTCGCGGGAACCAGGGTCGCAGGGACCAGGGCCAGGACGGCGGCGATGAGGAGGGCGCGGGTGCGGGTCATGGGGCGGTTCTAGGCGGACGGCTCTGAACAGCCGCTGAACAAGGGTGTCGGAAAGGGGCCAGACTGATGAAAATCCCCGTCAACCGCCCTTACACCAAAGACGGCCCGCGCCAAAGACGGCGGAGTGCGCCCCGTTCGCTCGTTTGACGGGGGCGAACGACGGGGGCGAACAGATGAACGGCGCCTGAAACGCGCCGTTCAGATCGGGCTCAGGCGGGGCGTGGTCTCTTGGCTTCATCGGCGCTCCCCCTCGGAGCGTCCCCAACGCAAGGATTGATCCGATGCTGAACAAGAAAGCCCTCATCCCCGCCCTGGTCCTGGCCGCCGCGGCCTCGGCCGCCCTGCCCGCCGCCGCCCAATCCTACGGCCCTCATGGTCGTCCGCATCACGCCCAGCCCGCCGGCTACGGCTACGGCCCCTCGGTCAACGTCCGCATCGACCAACTCGACCGCCGCATCGACCAGGGCCTCCGCACCGGCCAGCTGAGCCGCCGCGAAGCCGGCCGTCTGCGCGCCGAACTCAACAGCGTCCAGCGTCTGGAAGCCGGCTACCGCCGGGGCGGCCTCAGCGGTTGGGAGCGCGCCGATCTGGACCGCCGCCTGGATCGCCTGGCGGCCCAGGTCCGCTATGAGCGCCGCGACTGGGACAATCGTCGCGGCTGATCGCCCTCTCCCGGCCTGAAAACCAAGACGCCCCACGCCCGGTCCCTGCGGACCGGGCGTCTTTCCTTGTGGGCCTACAGTTTGATGAAGGGCTGCATCAGCTTGCCCAGCCAGCCGTCCAGCTGGATCTGGCCGTCCAGGGCCACGACGCACAGGCAGGGATCGGGCGAGACCACGCGCGGCTGGTGCAGCACCTCGCCGTCCGCCTCTTCGAAATCGCCCGGCTCGAACAGCGCCGTCTCGGTGGCGTAGGCGCCGTGGATGACGCAGGTCAGCTCGATCCCGCCATGGGTGTGTTTGGGCGTCTCCCGCCCCGGCCCGATCTCCAGCAGGATGACGCGGCAGTCGCCGTCGCGCGGCGCATGGACGTCGCGGGCGCGCATGCCCGGTCCCAGCCAGCGCCACGGCCCCAAGGCGTAGCGGCGCAACGGCTCGGGCAGGCCGGCCATGTCGTTCAGCGGCGTGGAGGCCAGAACCTCTCCGGCGTCGGTCTCGGCGCGCGCCATCACCCGCGCCAGGGCGTCCTCGGCCAGGGCCTGAGGCTCCAGCTCGTCCAGCAGACGGCCGCCTACGGCCTGAAGCGCCCTGACCCAGGCCTCGTTCTGGGGCCGCATCGCCAGATGGGCGGCGACCACCACCGCCTCGGGCGGGCTCAGGGTACCGGCCGCATAGGCCAACAGCCGCTCTTCGGAGGGATTGTGCGCGCCGGTCACGCCGCCCCTCCCTGTTCGTCGTCCAGCAGGGTTCTCAGCTTGATCATGGCCTTGCGAATACGCGACTTCACCGTGCCCAGCGGCAGTTCCAGCCGTCGGGCGATTTCGGAATGGGGGTTGTCCTGAAAGAAGGCCAGGCGCAGCACCTCGATCTGATCGGGCGAAAGCCGCGCCATGGCGGCCTTCAGCCGGGCGGCGTTTTCGGCGGCCAGAACGACCGTGTCGGGCTGTTCCGGCTCGTCCTGAACCAGGTCGATCTCGGGCAGGGGCAGACGCCGCGCGTCCTGGCGCAGCACGTCCAGCCGCCGGTTGCGGGCGATGGTGAAGATCCAGGTCGCGGCATGGGCCTTGGTGCGGTCGAACAGCTCGGCCTTGCGCCAGACGGTCAGCATGGCGTCCTGGGCGAAGTCCTCGGCCGCGCCGGCCGTGGCGCCCGCCTTCATCAGATAGGCCTTCAGCCGCGGGGCGAAATGGTCGAACAGGCGCGCGAAGGCGTCCCGATCGCGTCGCATCGCCACCGCCTCGATCAGGCGGTCGAAATCGTCGCCCGCCGGGATCACGGGCGTCCGAATCGGCCGAAGGATGGAAATCTGCTCATGCATCGACCCTAATACGGTTCAGGTCGAAGTCTGGATCATTTCGTGATCCGCCGCAGAGCGGGCGGCGTATCGTCGCAAACATCCGCCCTTCTGGAAACCCAATGCCCCCTTCAGCCGCCGTACAGACTGGTCCCCGCCTGCGGATCGCCGTCGTGGGCTCCGGCGTCTCGGCCCTGTCCTGCGCCTGGCTGCTGTCGGGCCGTCACGACGTGACCCTTTATGAGCGCGAGGATCGGCTGGGGGGCCATTCGAACACGGTCGACGTCCGTTCGGCGGAGGGCGAGACGGCGGTGGACACCGGCTTCATCGTCTTCAACGACGCCACCTATCCGAACCTGATCGCCCTGTTCGCCCATCTGGGGCTGAAGACCCAGGCCACCGACATGTCCTTCGCCGTCTCCCTGGATCAGGGCCGGTTCGAATATGCGGCGCCGGGCCTGTTCGCCCAGCGCCGGAACATGCTGCGCCCGCGCTTCTGGTCGATGCTGAGCGAGATTCTGCGCTTCTATCGCTCGGCGCCGGAAGGGCTGGCGGCCCTGGCCGACAGCGACGTGACCCTGGGCGACTATCTGAAGCGCGAGGGCTTCAGCGAGGCCTTCCGCGACGATCACCTTCTGCCCATGGCCGCCGCCATCTGGTCGTCGCCGGCCCATACGCTGCTGGACTATCCGGCCGAGTCCTTCCTGAGGTTCTGCGGCAATCACGGCCTGCTGAAACTGGTCGGCCGGCCGCTGTGGCGCACCGTGGTCGGGGGCAGCCGGGTCTATGTCCAGGAACTGGCGCGCCAGATTTCGGCCAACCAGATCGCGGCCAACCCGGCCGCCGCCGGCCGCGGCGGCGAGGGGTCGCGCCTGGGCCGGGCCGTGAGCCAAGTCCGACGGATCGAGGGCGGGGTTCTGGTTCAGGACGCGACCGGGGCGACCGAACGGTTCGACCATGTCGTCATCGGCGCCCACGCAGACCAGGCCCTGGCCATGCTGGCCCAGCCGACGGCGCGCGAACGCGAGCTGCTGGGCGCCTTCCGCTACAGCCGCAACCTGACCATATTGCACACCGACCCCGGCCTGATGCCTCGCCGCCGCCGGGCCTGGGCGTCGTGGAACTATATCGGGGCGGACGACGGCCTTTGCGTCACCTATTGGATGAACCGGCTTCAGGGCCTGCCGGGCCAGGACCTGTTCGTCACCCTGAACCCGCCGCGCCCGCCGGCAGCCGGGACGCTGCTGCGCAGCGAACTGTACGAACATCCGATCTTCGACCCGGCCGCCGTCCGGGCGCAAAAAGACCTGTGGAGCCTGCAAGGTCACGGCGGCGTCTGGTTCTGCGGAGCCCATTTCGGCGCCGGCTTCCATGAGGACGGTCTTCAGTCGGGTCTCGCCGTCGCCGAACAGCTGGGCGGGGTGCGCCGCCCCTGGACGGTCGAGAACGAGAGCGGCCGCATCCATCTGACGCCCGGCGCCGCCCCCTTGGCGCGCGTCGCGTGACGGGGGCGTCGGCCCTCTATGTCGGCGGGGTCTTTCACACCCGTCTGAGGCCCCGGCGGCACCGGCTGAAATACCGCGTCTTCTGGCTGATGCTGGACCTGGACGAGATCGACGCCCTGGACCGGCGGCTCAAGACCTTTTCGCGCGGCCGGTTAAACCTGATGGGCTTTTACGACCGCGACCACGGCGACGGCTCGGGCGCCCCGTTGCGCGGCCAGATCGTCGCCCGCCTGGCCGAGGCGGGGATCGACGTCGGTTCCGGCGCGATCCGCCTCCTGACCATGCCGCGCGTTCTGGGTTTCGTCTTCAACCCCATCAGCCTCTACTACTGCCATCGGGCCGACGGGGGGCTGGCGGCCATGGTCTATGAAGTCACCAGCACCTTCGGCGAGCGCCGGTCCTATGTCCTGCCGGTCCCTGCGGCCGAGGTCGACGACGACCGGTTCCGCCAGCAGACCGACAAACGCCTCTATGTCTCGCCCTTCATGGGGATGGAGATGGACTATGTCTTCCGGGGCCGCCCGCCCGGCGAGACCCTGAGCCTGGCGGTCGACGGGCGCGACGCCCAGGGCCTGTTGATCGCCACCGCCATGACCGGCCGCCGTCGCCCCCTGACCGACCGCGCCCTGGTCGCCGCCGCCCTGTCCATGCCGCTGCTGACGCTGAAGGTCGTCGCCGCCATCCATTGGGAGGCGCTGAAACTGTGGCTGAAACGCACCCCCCTGACCCGCAAGCCGGCGCCCGAGCCGGGGGTTCTGGTGCTTTAGAGCCTGATCCGTTGAGGAGGAACCGCTTCGCGGTTCCGCTGAAACGGTGAATCAGCCTCCAGATTTAAAGCGAGAGCATGATTCACGCTTCTGTCGGAACCGCGAAGCGGTTCCGTCCGAAACGATCATGCTCTAGCGCAGACGGTCGATGATCAGACGCGCTTTGACGCCACTGCGCCGGGCTCATAGGGGGCGGGCTGGGCGTTGGGCTTGACGTCGCCGACGACGGTCCTGGCCTTGTCCGACAGGTCCAGTTTCGAACTGGGCGTCTCGCCGAACAGTTGCAGCACCAGGGCGGTCCAGGACGGCGCGGAGGTGTCGGCCATCATCCACAGCTTCTCCGCCTCGGCGAACTTGGGGTCCGCCTTGACCGCCGGGTCCGTCTTGGCCTTCGCCATGAAGTCCTGAACCTTGGACAGGGCCTCCATATTCTTCTTCCAGCTGTCGAGGTCGGCGTACTGCCGAGAGCCGTCTCCGTATGTGGGACTTAAAATGAAATCGAATATGATCTGCTGGTCTTCTGATGAGTATGAATTAACGAATTTCACCTCGTCCGCAGGACTGAGGTCTAAGTTCATCATTTCCGTTCTTATAGAATCTATTTTCTTTCTGAACTCGCTGTTGCTGATCTGAAGATATATCGGCGTCGTCTCCGTACCTGACCCCTTGAACTTTCCGTCGAGAAACATCCGGCGCTCCTCCAGAGCCGCCGCATGCTTGGCCTGTGTGGTGACGTTCCCGCTCTCATCCGTAATGATCGCGGCGAGGGTCCGCAGCCGCTCCATGTTCTGCGCGAGATTTGGCGCGGCGTCGGATTTGGGCGCGGCGGCCGAGGCCGCAGCCGAAGGCGGTTTGGGATTGAGGGCGTCGGTCATGGCGGGCTTCCCTGAAGGAGAAAGAGATCGCAGATTGCGATCTCTTCCCTTTTAAGACGTAAACCGATCAGAGACCGGAGACCTTGGCGTCGGCGTAGTATCGGCCGGTCGACGCATTGGTCGATGTGGGCTCGAAGGTGCAGACCGCCGTGGTGTTCTCGCCATAGGGGGTGGCGGTGAAGCGGAACGACCAGACGCCCTTGGACGACAGGGTCATCGTGGTGGTGAAGGTGTTGCATCGAGGGCCCGCTTTCCCTGGCCCTGGGCCGAGGCGGCCCCGCGACGGCCGGCCGGCGATCAGGGCGGCGCCTGAAACAAGCAAACGACGCATGTGACGACATCCCCATTGCAGACGGATCAGCTCCGTCGGCCAAGTAAAGACACAACCTGGGGGATTCTAAAAGCTCAGATGTCGATGCAAAAACCCTTAGCACGCACAACCTACGGGCGCTTCAACTTAAAAAATTCTGAGTTGCGGTGCTAAATACTTTTCGGCCTGGGGGGCGCCGCCCGCACAGGGCGTGCCGGGCGCCTCACGACGGGCGGACGGCGCGTCGTGCAGAGGCGTCCGGGGCCAGGGGCGCGATCGGAGGATGGGCGGGAAACTGGAGCGGGCGATGGGAATCGAACCCACGACATTCAGCTTGGGAAGCTGACGTTCTACCTCTGAACTACGCCCGCGCGCCTGTTTCCATAGACGGGGCGGTGGCGGGGCTCAAGGGCTTGGGGCAGTATGGGCGCGCAGGGGAGCGCCAGAGCATGAACCAGGGTGACGGACAGGGGCCGCAGGGCTTGGCCTTCGGCTGTCTGGCGGCGGCCCTGACGGCCGCAGCGGCGGGGGCGGCGCTGTGGGTGGTCTTCGTCTGGGACGTCAACCAGGCCTGAGCGCCGCCGCCTGTCGCCTTATTCTACCGTTTCGACCGCCACGCCGCGCGATTGCAGGATGGACTGGACGCTGTCGTCGCCGGTCAGGTGGGCGGCGCCCACGGCGATGAAGGCGGTGCCGGAGCCTTGCAGCAGGGTCTGGATCTGGTCGGCCCAGTCGGTGTTCCGGTCGACCAGCAGCACCTTGTACAGTTCCGGCGCATCGGTCTTCATTTCTTCGACCACGATGCGGTCCAGAGCCTGGACGTCGCCCTTGGCCCAGGCCTCGACCATGGAGTCGAGCATCTCCACCGCCTCGTCGAAGTCCTTCAGGGTTTCGCGCAGGAACTCCAGTTGGACGTCGTCCGGCAGTGTGGCCAGCATGCCGACCTGTTTCTCCAGGGTCTCGAAGCCGTGCAGGCGCTTGCCGGCGGCCTGGGCGCGGGCCTTCAGGGCCAGTTCGACGCCCGACTGAGGATCATAGCCCGCCTTGACCAGGGGCGCGACCGAGAGGGACAGGGCGGCCAGCCAGGGTTTCAGCGGATCCAGCTGAGCGGCCGAAGCGCCGATGGTCTTGGCGGCGACGTCCAGCTGGGCCACTTCTTCGGGCGTCAGACGGCTGGACAGGGGCGTCTGGGGCGACAGGCCGTACTGCTGGATCAGGGGCATCATGGCCGCCTGGTCTTCGGGATTGGTGATCTCGAACCAGACGTCCGAGGCGCTGTCGAAGGCGGCGTTGACGCGCGGGCTGGCCCAGCCGGTGGTCGGGCGAAGCACATGGACCGAGCCGAACAGATAGAGGGTCGAGTCCGCGTCCTTGATCACCCACAGGGCCGGCCCCTGGCCCTGGATGGCGGGCGCGGCGGCCGGGGCGGCCGGCGCCGGGGCGGCCTGGGCCAGAACCTGGGTCGGCGCGCCGGCGATGGCGAAGACCAGCGCCAGACCGGCGGCGACGCCGACGGCGCCTTGGGCCAGGTTGGAGACGGAGGATTTGAGACGTTTGGCGAGGGTCATGGGTGTTTCCTTCGTTTAAAAAGACAGGGGTGGACAGGGGGGTCAGGCCAGGCCGCGTCGGGTGGACACGACGGCGGAGACGAAAAGATAGAGGGTCATCAGGACGGCGTAGACGTCCCAGGCGGTGATGGGCGCCAGCAGACCCAGCCGTTCGCCCGCCGCCCACAGGAACAGCAGCCCCTGGCCCAGGAAGAAGGTGGCCGTCGCAGCCTCAAGGGTGGCGCGGCGCAGCAGTTCGTCGACGCTGCCCCAGACCTTGAGGTTCAGGGCCGTGTGGGCGGCGAACAGCAGGACGATCAGGCCCAGGGCGATCGCCGGCGCCAGTCCGATGACGGCGAAGACCATGGGCAGCAGCAGGATGAAGCCGGAGAAGCCCATAACCGCCGCCTGCAGCCGCGCCTGCCGGCCCTCCTCGGCCGAGGCCGGCTCCTCCATCCCGTACATCTGCGCCAGACGACGCGGGTCGAAGCTGATCAGGATGACGGCGGCGGCGCCGATCATCAGGGCGACCCCGGTCAGGGCGGCCATGGCGTCGGACCAGCGAAGCTCCACGCCCTCCAGGGCGTCCGGCCCGATAAGCTGCGGCAGGACGGAGCGGCCGAAGACATAGCCGGCCGCGCCCAGCACCGCCCCGATGCCGAAGGCGACCAGGATGCGACGCGGGATACGGGAAGTCCTGGGAGAAGAGACGGTCATCCGTGGGTCTCCGGTTCCGAAAAGATGGATTCGATGGGTTGTTCGAAGATCCGGGCGATCTTGAAGGCCAGCGGCAGGGAGGGGTCGTAACGCCCCGTCTCCAGCGCATTGACCGTCTGACGCGACACGCCCAGCAGTTCGGCGAGATGGGCCTGGGACCAGTCGCGCTCGGCCCGCAGCACCTTGAGGCGGTTGTTCATGGTTCAGCTCCTCACCGCCGCGCCAGCCACCACCAGCCCCAGACGACGCCATAGCCGATCAGCATCAGGGTCATCAGACCCACGGCGCCGGTGGCGGCATAGGCGGCGGGATCGGTGCGCCCGTCGAACCAGGCGGGCACGGTCAGCCGAGCCGCCGGCGGCGTGGAGGCCAGGATGATGAAGACCCCGCCCACCGCCAGACCGCCCGATCCGCCGTAGAACCAGGAGGCCTTGTGGGCCTCGCGCGCCGCCTCGTCGATACGGGCCATCCAGGCGACGCCCAGCCACAGGGACAGGGCCATCATCAGCACAGCCATGACGGCGGAGATGATCAGGAGGGCGGCGTCCTCGGCGATCAGCCCCTTGTCCGAGGCCAGAACCGCAATGACGCCGCCGACGACGACCAGCACCACAATGGCGAGAACGCCGGCGAGCGAGAGGGCGATGATTTTCCAGAGGCCCTTGGCCATGACAATGCTCCTTGTCGTTATGACAAGGATGCTTGTCTCACCGTGCGTCGATTATGTCAAGCGACCTTGTCAAAGAGACAAGGTCAGTTGTCTGACGGCCCCGTCAGCTCCGGCCGAGTGATCAGGCGCGGCTGGGTTTCGACCTGGGCCAGGGCGGGGATTTCCTTGCCCTCGTGGTCGACCTGCAGATCCTCGAACCGGCGGGCGGAGACCATGACCTGGCTCTCCAGCGAACCGACGAACTGGTTGTATTTACCCACCGCCTGATCCAGCGCCCGACCGACCGCCGAGGCGTGGCCGCCCATGACCGACAGCCGCTTGTAGAGTTCGCGGCCCAGGGCCGCGACCTTGTCGGCGTTGGCCGCCTGTTCCTCGGCGCGCCAGCCGTAAGCCACGGCCTTGCACAGGGCGAACAGGGTAGAGGGGGTGGCGATGACGACCCGCGATTCCATCGCGTCCGACAGCAGGTTCGGCGCATGGTCGAGCGCGGTGGACAGGAAGCTGTCGCCCGGCACGAACAGGACGACGAAATCGGGGCTGGGCTTGAACTGGTCCTGATAGGCCTTGGACGACAGCTGGCGCACATGGGTCTTCAGGCTGGCGGCGATGCGCAGGCCGACCGACCGGGCGCGCGCCTCCTCGTCCCCCTCCTCCTCGTCGAAGGCCAGGGGCACCTTGGCGTCGATGACGAACAGGCCGCCGCCGGGCAGGCGCACCAGGAAGTCGGGCCGATTCTGCCGCCCCTCGTCGTCGGCGCTGGAGGTCTGTTCGGTGAAGTCGAACCGCCCGGCCATGCCCGCGGCCTCCAGCACATTGCGGCAGGTCTGCTCGCCCCAGCGGCCGCGCCGCCCGGTGTTGCCGCGCAGGGCCTCGGTCAGTTTGCGCGCCTCGTCCCGCGTGGCCGACGAGGCGGCCATCAGCTGGGTCAGCTGTTCCTTCAGGCCGCCGGTCTCCTCGGCCCGGGCCTTTTCCAGCGCCGCCACATGTTCCTGAAACTTCGTCAGGGTCTCGGCCACCGGCTTCAGCTGGGCCGCCATCCGCTCGCGCGCCAGCTGGTCCTGGGCGCGGAAGGTCTCGGTCGCGCGCGTCACCATCTGGTCCGCGACCGCCTGGGCCGACTGAGCCGCCTGGGCCTTCAGCAGCTCGCCCATGGTGACCCGGCTCTCCTCGACCAGGTCGATCCGCACCTGGGCGGCCGCCAGATCCCCCCGCGCCCTCTGCCAGCCCATAAAGGCCCACAGAAAACCGCCCCCGAAAGCAAGAGCGACAACGGCGAGGATCAGGACGAGCATGTTCATGCTCCGTTCCTAGCTGGAGTCGGCGGCTCGGGGAAGACGCGAGCCTAGGCCGGCCGCCTTGCCCGCAGGGCCTGGACGATAGTGCCGTCGTCCAGCCAGTCCAGTTCGCCGCCCACCGGCACGCCGCGCGCCAGGGAGGTGACCTGGACGTCCGGGCCGGCGATCCGCTCGGCGACATAGTGGGCCGTGGTCTGGCCGTCGACCGTGGCGGGCAGGGCCAGGACGACCTCGCGCACGGCGCCGCCCTTCACACGGCCGACCAGTTCGGCGATGCGCAGATGTTCGGGGCCGACGCCGTCCAGAGCGGACAACAGCCCCCCCAGCACATGATATTTGCCGCGGAAGGCGCCGGACCGCTCCATGGCCCACAGGGCGCCGGCCTCCTCGACCACGCAGATCAGGCCGTTGTCGCGGGCCCCGTCCGAACAGACGGCGCAGGGGTCGCGCGTATCGGGCGCGCCGCAGACCGAGCAGGAGACCACCTTGTCGGCCGTCTCGGCCAGAGACGCCGCCAGCGGCACGAGCAGCTGCTCGCGCCGCTTCAGCAGGGCCAGGGCCGCGCGCCGGGCCGAGCGCGGTCCCAGGCCCGGAAGCTTGGCGAGAAGGGAGATGAGCCGCTCGATCTCCGGCCCGGCGGAGGCGGCCATCAGAACAGTTTCGGCATTCCGGGAATATTCATCCCGGCCATGGGGCCGGCGGCCTCACGCATCAGGGCGGCGTTCACCTCGTCCAGCTTGCGCTTGGCGTCGGCATGGGCGGCCACGATCAGATCGGCCAGGATCTCGCCCTCGCCGGGGGTCAAGAGGCTGTCGTCGATCTTGATCGCCGTGATCTCGCCCGCGCCCTTCAGGGCCACGCTCACCAGCCCGCCGCCGGAGGAGCCCTCGGCGGTGGTTTCGGCCATCTTGGCCTGGGCGTCCTGCAGCTTTTGCTGCATCGCCTGGGCCTGCTGCATCAGTTGGGTCAGGTCTTTCATCCTGCCTAGATAGGACGAAGCCGCGTCTTGCGACAGGGGGCGGCGGGCGCGCCGGTCCAGATTCAGAAACGATGGATTGCCGTATTTGCACTTGTGACAGTTGCTGAAGGGCCTAAATAAGCACCAGACTTTGTTGCTTTTGCAGATCAGGACGCACTCCCATGGCCTATGACGCTCTCTCCCCCCGCGACCTCCCTCTGTCGGACGCCGCCCTGGCGCAACTCTTCACCGAGGCGCGCACCCGCAACGCCTGGAGCGACCGACCGGTCGCGCCCGAGCTGCTGAAGAAACTTTACGACCTGACCAAGTTCGGCCCTACGGCCGTCAACGCCGGCCCGGCCCGCTTCGTCTTCGTCACCTCGCCCGAGGCCAAGGCCCGGCTGATCCCGCTGATGAGCGAGGGCAATCGCGCCAAGACCCAGCAGGCGCCGGTCAATCTGATCCTGGCTCAGGACCTCGACTTCCACGACCATCTGCCGACCCTGTTCCCCCATGCGCCGGGCGCGCGCGACTGGTTCGCCGACGAGGCCGGACGGCGCGAGACCGCCTTCCGCAACGCCTCGCTCCAGGGCGGCTATCTGACCATCGCCGCCCGCGCCCTGGGTCTGGACGTCGGCCCCATGTCGGGCTTCGACGCCGCGGGGGTGAAGGCCGAATTCTTCCCCGACAGCCATGTCGAACCCAACTACATTCTGAACCTGGGTTACGGCACGGACGAGAACCTGTTCCCCCGCTCGCCGCGCCTGAGCTTCGACCAAGCGGCGCAGATTCTCTGAACCCTGTCCGACGTCAAAAAAAGGGGCGGCCTTCGCAGGCCGCCCCTTCTTCTTTTGTCTGCGCCTGACCCTCAGTGGACCGTCGGCACACTCGTCACGGCGGGCTTTTCGACCGGGATTTCGATCTCGGTCCCATCGGAAACCGGCGTCACCGGCACCGAGACCGAAGGCCCGGCGTTGGGGAAGTTGTTCTCGTCGCGGTTCGGCGCGACCCCCTTCTCCAGCAGGTCCTTGATCTCCTCGCCCGACAGGGTCTCGTACTCCAGCAGGGCCTGGGACAGTTTCTCGTGATGCTCGGCCTTTTCGGTCAGTATCTTGCGCGCCTCGTCCCAGCCCGAGGCGACCAGACGGCGGACCTCCTCGTCGATGGTGCGGGCCGTCTCCTCGGACACGTTTTGGCTGCGCGCGACCGAATGGCCCAGGAAGACCTCCTCCTGGTTCTCGCCATAGGCCACGGTGCCGAGCTTTTCGGAAAAGCCCCAGCGCGTGACCATCGCCCTTGCAAGCTTGGTCGCCTGTTCGATGTCGGACGAGGCGCCGGAGGTGATGTTCTCCTTGCCGAAGATCAGCTCTTCCGCCACCCGACCGCCGGCCATGATGGCGATCCGGTCGATCATCTGCTGGTACTTCATCGAATAACGGTCGCCTTCCGGCAGCTGCATGACCATGCCCAGGGCCCGGCCGCGCGGCACGATGGTGGCCTTGTGCACGGGGTCGGCCATCTTGACGTTCATGGCGACGATGGCGTGACCGGCCTCGTGATAGGCGGTCAGGCGCTTTTCTTCCTCGTTCATCGCCATGGAGCGACGTTCCGAGCCCATCAGCACCTTGTCCTTGGCGTCTTCGAAATCGCGGTGCGTGACCATGCGACGGTCCTTGCGCGCCGCCATCAGGGCCGCCTCATTGACCAGATTGGCCAGGTCGGCGCCCGAGAAGCCGGGCGTGCCGCGCGCGATGGTCTTGACGTTGACGTCGGCGGCCAGGGGCACGTCCTTCATATGCACGCGCAGAATACGCTCGCGCCCCGAGACGTCGGGGTTGGGGACCACCACCTGGCGGTCGAAACGGCCGGGACGCAGCAGGGCGGGGTCCAGGACGTCCGGGCGGTTGGTGGCGGCGATCAGGATGATGTTCTCGGAGGCTTCAAAGCCGTCCATCTCGACCAGCAGCTGGTTCAGCGTCTGTTCGCGCTCGTCATTGCCGCCGCCCAGGCCGGCGCCGCGATGGCGACCGACGGCGTCGATCTCGTCGATGAAGATGATGCAGGGGGCGTTCTTCTTGGCCTGTTCGAACATGTCGCGAACCCGCGACGCGCCGACGCCGACGAACATCTCGACGAAGTCGGAGCCCGAGATCGAGAAGAAGGGCACGCCCGCCTCACCCGCGACCGCACGGGCCAGAAGCGTCTTGCCGGTGCCGGGAGGGCCGACCAGCAGGGCACCCTTGGGAATCTTGCCGCCCAGGCGCTGGAACTTGCCGGGATCTTTCAGGAATTCGACCACCTCGGTCAGTTCTTCCTTGGCCTCGTCCACGCCGGCGACGTCGTCGAAGGTCTTGCGGCCCTTGTGCTCGGTCAGCAGCTTGGCCTTGGATTTGCCGAAGCCCATGGCCCCGCGCGCCCCGCCCTGCATCTGGCGCATGAAGAAGATCCAGACCCCGACCAGCAGGGCGATGGGCAGGATGCCCATCAACAGGCTCATCCAGATCGACTGGCGCGTGGTCTTGGCGTCGACGTTGACGCCGTTGGCCAGCATGGAGTTGACCAGCTGCTCGTTCGGATAGGGGGTGGTGGCGGAGAAGCGGCCGTCGTTCTTATAGACGCCGGTCACCTGGTCGCCGCGCACGGTGGCTTCCTTGATGTCGCCGGCCTCGACCCGCTGCACCAGCTGGGAATAGGTGATGGTCTCGGGCCGGCCGGCGCCGGGGCCGCCCTGGGCCGCCATGCCGGTCATGGCGCCGCCCTGCGACACCGCCGCATAGACCGCCAGCAGGGCCAGGATGATGACGCCCGTGATCGCCAGATTACGCAGGTTCATTGAGGTCCTCGGTCGTCCGCCGGCGCCCTCTGGCCCGACGGCTGGATTGTCAGTCTCGGAAAATAGGCGCTTCCGCCGCGTTACGCCATGGCGGCGCGATCAGATCGTCCTCATGCGTCGTTTCGCCCAGCGCCAGTCTGAGCCGTTCAGGCGCCAGATCGCGTCGCCGCACGGCCGGGCTTGCAAGAACCGGGGCGCCTTCATCGTCCCGGATCAGCACGGGCTCGGCGCCCCGCGCCGCCGACGGCAGCCGCCCCAGGGCCGCGCGGTCCGACGGGGCCAACTGGGCCAGACGGCCTCGCGCCGCGCCGACGCGCCAGCCCGCTTCGTCGGCTTCAAACACGAACCGGCCGTCCCAGACCGTCTCCGCCCCTGGGACTAGGTCCAGGTCGGCCCGCGCCGTCCGCGCCAGTTCTCCGGCTTCGCGCATCATCAGGACCGTCCGCCCCTCGGCCTCGACCCGTGTGCCGCACAGGACGGCGGCGAAATCCTCGCCGTCGCGCAGTCGCCTGATCAGCCGCTCCAGCCTTTCGCCGCGCGGCGGCGTCGATCCGCCCCCGATACAGACCAAGGCCGTCGCCAGGGCGCGGGCGTCGATGTCGCGCCTCGTCTGGGCCAAACCCTCCGCCGAGAAACGCACGCCCACAGCCGCCTCGGCCCTGATCGCCGGCGCGGGCTCGGGCGGAGGGACCGCATCCTGCAAGGACGGCTCGGCCAGCCTTCGCCGCGCCCGGCTGCGGCTGAAACGCGGGTCGGCGTTGGCGGGGTCTTCGATCCAGTCGGCGCCCTGATCTCTCAGCCAGGCCCGAAGGGTCTCGCGCCGTTCGCCCAGCAGGGGCCGCAGCAGCATCAGCCCCCGCCCCTCGGGCCAGGCCGGCGAGGGCGCCCATTCGCGCACCCGCCCCAGGGTCGAGCCCTCGGCCCGCATCAGATCGGCCTCGGCTGCGTCGTCGGCGGTGTGGGCCATCAGCACGACCCGCGCCCCGGCGGCCCGCGCGGCCTCGGCGATCAGCCGGTGCCGGGCCGCCCGCGCCGCCGCCGTCAGGCCCGCAACAGGCTTGTCCCCGGTCCAGACCAGACCCCGCCAGGCGCAGCCCGCAGCCTGGGCCGCCTCGCCCGCGAACCGGGTCCAGGCGGGGCTGTCGGGATTCAGTCCGTGATCCACCGTCAGGGCCAGAACCGGCCGGCCCCGCGTCTGGGCCCAGGCCGCCGTCATCCGCATCAGGGCGATGGAATCCCCGCCCCCGGACAGGGCCAGGGCGACGGGTCGGTCGTCATCGACCGTCAACCGATCATCCAGCCGCGCAAACAGCCGGGACTGGAGCCCCCCAGTCCGGCCGCCCGGCGCGACCGTCAGCTGCACCCGCCGGCGGTCTTCATCTGGGCGGCGCGGGCCTTTTGCGGATCCGAGGCCGAGGGGGCGTAGCGGCGTGTGAACTCCGCCAGGGCCGCGCAGCCTTGCGTCTTGCGGTCGGTGGCGAACAGGGCGTCGGCCAGTTTCAGCGTCGTATCGGCCGCCCAGCCGATGCGCGGCCAGTCCTTCAGGGCCGCCGCGTAGAAGGCCACGGCCCCCGCCTTGTCATTGGCCGAGACGCGGATGTCGCCCAGGCGGGAGTTGGCCTCGCGCGCCTGGGGGGTGTCGGGCCAGGTCACGACCACCGTCTCCAGCGCCCGCGCGCCGCGCGCCCGGTCCTCGCCCATCAGCCGCACGGCCGCCGCCAGGTCCTGACCGGCGTCGCCGGTCGGGGAATTGGCCTCGATCGGGGCGTTCAGCTCGGCCGCCCGCTCCAGCTTCTCGATCCGGCCCTCGGCGTCCACGATCCGGGTTCTCAGCGCCGCATTGTCGCGCTGGGCCTCGTCCAGCTGGAAGGTCAGCCGTTCGTTGTCGCCGTTGATCCGGCGCACCGTGGCCTCCAGGTCCTCCAGCCTCTGGCTCAACAGGCCGAACTGGCCCTGGAGGGTGACCACCTCGGGGTCGGGCTCGACCAGCACCGGCTGACCGGCGGCGTTCCTCTGGGTCAGGGCGCGTTCCAGCCGACGCACATTGCGGTCCAGCTGGTCCAGCCGGCGTTTGTCCCATTCGATGGGCTGCATGATGTTGGGCGCGGCCTGCTGGGCGACGGCGACGCCGCCCCCGGCCAGAACCAGGCCGACGGCCGTCAGGGCCAGGAGACGGGGGAAGGACAGCTTGATCATGGCTTCTAGCTTTCACCGATTTGGGGCCGCCGCAAGGCGGACCTAATGACCCAGACCCAGATAGACGATGGCCGTGACGAACAGGCCGATGACGATGTTGCAGAAGAACAGCAGGGCCGCCGTCCGCCACAGGGCCGAAAAGATCGACAGACCATAGGCGCCCTTCAACTGGGCGAACATATGCGCCGGTATGACCGCCAGCCCGATCAGGCCGACGAAGCCGCCCAGGACGCCGTTGATCGTCCCGGCCAGGACCATGACCATCAGCAGCAGGGCCATGAAGGTCAGGGAATACAGGATGAAGACGCCGTGGTCGTACAGGGTGAAGCCCCGTTTCCACAGGAACAGCAGGGCCACGAACGGCAGGGAGAAGGGCACCAGCAGGAAGGCGAACTTATAGAGGGTCTGCTGCAGCTTATAGAGGGCCAGGTCCGGGTTCTGGAGCTTCTTCAGCAGCACGGCGCCCAGGCCGTGGCCCTTGACCTTGCCGTCGGCGGCCAAGTCCTTGACCTGGGCCTGCCAGGTGCCGGGGGCCAGGCCGTCGGACCGGCCGTCGCGCAGCTCGGTCTCCAGCCGGTTCAGCGACTGGCGGCGGTTCTCCACCACCCCCTCGGCGGTCTTCAGGGTCTGGGCGGCGATCGGACTGTCGTTCACTTCGGGGTCGGCGCGCAGTTCGGCGACGGTCTTTTCCGCCTCGACCAGACCCAGCCGCTGTTCGGCGACCTCGGCCTGGAGACGGGCGGTGCGTTCCGCCTCACCCTCATGCGCCCCCGGCTGGGGCATGAAGCTGAGGGCGAAGAACATGATGAAGAGGGTGCACAGAAAGATCGCCAGGGGCGAGACATAGCGGGTGCGTTTGCCCTGAACCCATTCGCGCGTGAGACGGCCGGGGTTCAAGGCCAACAGCGGCAGGGTGCGCCAGACCCGGGCGTCGAAATGCATGACGCCGTGCAGCAGCTCCTCGCCCAGATGCAGCAAGGTGCGGTGGACATGGGTCGGCTGGCCGCAGTGGGCGCAGAAGTTTCCGCTGGTCTCGGCCCCGCAGTCCGAACAGACGCCGTGGCCGGCCTCGCCCGCCTGGCCCGCCGGTTTCTCGATCGCCCCCGCGATCAGCCCGCCGGTGATGGCCCCGCCGGCTCCTTCGATATCCACGCCCTTGATCCCCCGTCGTCTTGCGAAGGCCACCTTGCGGAGGGCGGGCGGAAAAGAAAAGAGGCGCCGGCCTTTGCCGACGCCTCTCCGGTCTCGATTTCGGCTCTCGCCCCTTAGCGCGCGGCGCCCGAGACGATGGCGGTGTGGGCGTTGCGGTTGCGGGCCCAGGCCTCTTCGTTCGAGCCTTCGGCGATCGGGCGCTCCTTGCCGAAGCTGATGGTGTCGATCCGGCCGGCGGGCACGCCGCGATTGATCAGATAGGTGCGGACGGCCTCGGCGCGGCGGGCGCCCAGGGCCAGGTTGTATTCGCGGGTGCCGCGTTCGTCGGCGTTGCCCTCGATCCGCACCGTGACCGACGGATAGCGTTGCAGCCACTGGGCCTGGGCGTCCAGGCGCGGCATGGCCTCGGGCCGGACCTCATAGGAATCCAGGTCGAAATAGATCCGGTCGCCGACATTGACGACGAAGTCCTGTTCCGTGCCGGGGGCGGCGGCGCCCATATTGCCGCCGGACACCGGGCCGGTCGGGGCGGTCGGATAGGCCGGGCCGGTCGGGGCGGTCGTCGCGGGTTCGGTCGGCACGACGCCCTCGACCGGCTTGCGGGCGCAGGCGGCCATGGCGGCGACGGCGCAGCCGACCATGGCCACGGTCATGATGCGGGATTTTTTCATCGGGTCGTCTCCTGAAGGATTATGAGGACGGCGGCCTCAAGCTTGGCCTTAAGTTCTGCCCTTGGCGGATTTTGGGCGCCAGGGGCGATAACGCAGTGTTGAGCCGAATGGCTCCGTCTGACGGCGAACGGCGTCACGCGACGCCGGCCGACCTCAGGCCGGGCAGCTGTCGGGGCCCTGGCCGAAGCCCAGGTTCGACGGCGGCGCATCCAACAGCGGCGACCAGGCCGGGTCGGTGCCGCGGCCGTTGTAGCCCGCCTGGGCCACCACCCGACCCGACAGGTCCACCGTCCACAGCCGGGTGTCCCCGCCCCGCGTCTGGCGGGCGAACATCACATAGCGGCCGTTGGGCGCCCAGTTGGGCCCCTCTTCGAAATAGCTGGACGACAGGATGCGCTCGCCCGAGCCGTCAGAGTTCATCACCCCCGTCGAGAACCGGCCGCCCGACTGTTTGGTGAAGGCGATCAGGTCGCCGGTCGGGCTCCAGGACGGCGCCGTATAGACGCCGCCGCCGCGCGAGATCGGCCGCTGGCCCGAGCCGTCGGCCCGCATGACATAGAGGCGCGCCGTCCCCGACCGGTCCGAGTTGAACACGATCTGGCTGCCGTCCGGGCTGAAGGAGGGCGAGGTGTCGATGCCTGGGTCCGACGTCAGCCGCGACAGCTGGCGGCTGCGCAGGTCCATCACATAGATGTCGGTATTGCCGCCCCGGATGATCGAAAAGGCGATCTTGTTGCCGTCGTTGGAGAAGCGCGGCGCCAGCACCTGGCCGTCGAACTGACCCAGGCTTTCGCGCCGGCCCGTGGTCAGATTGTACAGATAGATCCGGCTGTAGTCCTTGCCCAGCGCCACATAGGTGATCTCGTCCGGCTGGGAGGCCGAAAAGCGCGGCGACATGATCACCTCGTCGCCCTGGGTCAGATAGACGGGGTTGAACCCGTCCTGGTCGGCGATGGTCAGGCGGTTGATCCGGTTCAGCTGCGTCCCCTCTTCGGAGACGAAGATGACGCGGGAATCGAAGAAGCCGGCCTCGCCCGTCATCCGCTGATAGATGACGTCGGAAATCTTGTGCGCGATCCGGCGCCACTGTTCGGCCGTGGCGGTGAACTGATAGCTGACCAGCTGGCACTGACGGTACGGATCATAGAGGCGAAAGCCCACGTCCACCCGATTGTCGGCCCGCGGCGTCACCGCCCCATACAGCACCGCCTGGGCGCCGATCTGGGTCCACTGGGGGAAGTTGGGCGCATTGGCCAGGGTCAGGCCGGTCTCGATGAAACCGGCCGGATTCAACGGCTCGAAGAAGCCCGACCGTTTCAGATTGCCGCTGATCACGCTGGAAATGTCGGCGCCGTGGTCGCCGCTGAAGGGCACGATGGCGATCTGGAGCGGGCGCAGCACCCCCTGGTCGATCTCGACCTCGACGGGCTGGCTCTGCTGGGGCGCGGCTGCGACGTTCTGGGCCTGGGCGGAAGAGACGGTCGTCGCCACGGCGGCGACCGAGGCCAGAAGAAGGTTCAGACGCATCAAATGCTCCCGTAAATCTCGAAAGATCGCCGACCTTATCGCCGGTTCGTATGACAATCGCCAGCTTCTCACGGCGAATGGGGCGACTTTGAGGAGGCGCGCCTCACATTGATGCGTGATGCGTGATGCATTATCTTCGGCGGCATGCGCACCACCCTCGCCATAGACGACGACGTGCTGAATGCGGCTCGCGCCCTTGCCGCCCACCAGGACCGCACGGTGGGTGAGGTGATGTCTGAACTCGCTCGTCAGGCGCTGCAAAAGCGTGAGAGCACGGTGCGCTTCCGCAACGGGGTTCCTCTTCTGCCCGATCGGCCTGGGCCCATGGTCACGCTGGAAGACGTCAACGCCCTGCGTGACGAGCTGCCTTGACCTATCTGTTGGACGTGAACGTGCTGATCGCCCTCGTCGATCCCCGCCACGTCTTTCACCATCCTGCCAATACCTGGTTCCAACGCGAAGCCGCTCCGTCCTGGGCCACCTGTCCGATAACCGAGAACGGTTTGGTCCGCATCGTCGGCAGCAGCCGCTATCGCAATCCGGTCGGCCCGCCTTCCGATGTCGTTCGGATTCTCGCTCTGCTGCGAGACATGGCTGGTCACGTCTTTTGGCCGGATGCCGTCAGTCTGGCCGACGAACGCCTGTTTGAGCCCTCGGCCCTGACCAAGCCGGAACAGATCACCGACGCCTATCTCCTGGCTCTGGCGGTCTCGAAAGGGGGCCGGCTTGCGACCTTCGATCGCCGACTGTCCCCAGACGCCGTCAAAGGCGGACGATCGGCCCTTCACCTGATCATGGACACCTGAGCCTCACCGGTTCCGGCAGGCCCGTTCGGTGTTGAAGGTCGGGCGATAGGCGCCGCCGGGAAAGCCCTGGGGCACGTCGAAGGGGGCGGTCTGGCGCAGGGCCCGCAGCGCCCCGTCCGCCGCCGCCCGATAGACTGAGGACGACTGCGGATTGACCAGGGTGGGGCCGCGCGTGATCCGCCCGTCGGCCGACAGGGTCAGTTCGACCTGAATGCGCAACTGGTCCGCCCCGGGGATGTCGCAGGGCAGGATCCAGTTCGGATAGACCTGGTTGAAGATGGCCGTGACCTGCGGCCCCGTGGCCTGGGAGGCGGTTCCCGACCCCTGCTGACCGGTCGCCGGGCGGCCGCGATTGTTGGTCGGGCGCGTCGGGCCCGCCAGGGCGTCCAGGTCCAGGCTCGGCTCCTCGCGCTTCGGCGCCGGTCGGGTCGGGGTCGGCGGGGTCGGTCGCGGCGGCGTCGGCCGGGCCTTTTCCGGCGTCGGGGGCGC